>JBBIVC010000046.1:0-11748 GCA_037439905.1 Thermoflexus sp. | reverse complement strand
AGAAGTCGATGCCGAGGTCGACTGCCACCCTGACGATACCGTCGATATCCCGCGGCTGGACCGGCACGTTCGTGCCCACCGTTGCTGTGCCCGCATTCCCGGGGGCGATGAACACCTCGCCGACGGCCGGCGACTGGGCCAATTTCCACGCGATCGCGTGTTCGCGCCCGCCGTTGCCGACCAGGAGCACACGTGAACTCATCGGATCACTCCCACTCGATCGTGCCTGGCGGTTTGGGGGTGATGTCGTACACCACCCGGTTGACGCCATGCACCTCGTTGACGATCCGGTTCGAAATGCGCGCCAGGAGCTCGTGCGGGAGCCGTGCCCAGTCGGCGGTCATCGCGTCATCGGCCACAACGGCCCGGATGGCGACAGCGTACCCGTAGGTCCGGAAGTCGCCCATCACGCCGACGGTCCTGGTGTCGGTGAGCACGGCGAAGCTCTGCCAGATGTCGCGGTAGTAGCCAGCATCCCGGATTTCGTCCATGACGATCCGGTCGGCCAGCCGGAGGATGTCAAGCTTCTCTTTCGTCACTTCGCCGATGCAGCGGATCGCAAGTCCGGGGCCGGGGAAGGGGTGCCGCCACACCATCTCCTCGGGCAGCCCCAGGGCCTCGCCGATGCGCCGCACCTCGTCCTTGAAGAGGTATCGCAGCGGTTCCACCAGCCCGAACTTCATATCCGGGGGGAGCCCGCCCACGTTGTGGTGGGTCTTGATGGTCGATGCGCCCTTGCCGTGGGAGCCCGACTCGATCACATCGGGGTACAGCGTGCCCTGGCACAGGAAGCGCGCGTCAGCGATCGCGCGCGCCTCGCGCTCGAAGATGCGCACGAACGTGTTCCCAATGCGGACGCGCTTCGTCTCCGGGTTCGTGACCTCGGCGAGCTGGGCGAGGAAGTCGCGCTCGGCATCGACGTGCACAAGGTTGATGTGCATGTTTTTCCGGAACGTCGTCACAACTTCCTCGGCCTCACCGGCGCGGAGCAGCCCGTTGTCCACGAAGATGCAGGTGAGCTGGTCTCCGATTGCCCGGTGCACGAGCGCGGCAGCGACAGCGCTATCGACGCCGCCGGAGAGCCCGCAGATCACGCCGGCGCTGCCTACCTGGGCGCGAATCGCTTCGATGGACTCCTCGATGAAGTTCCCGGGCGTCCATGTCCCCTCTGCCCCGCACACATCGCGGACGAAATTCCGCAGGATGTCCTTGCCGCGTGGCGTGTGCACCACCTCCGGGTGGAACTGCAGGCCGTAGTAGCGGCGTTCCAGGTCGGCCATCACGGCATAGGGAGAGTTCCCCGAGCGCGCGTACGAGATGAAACCCGGCGGCACTGCGTCCAGGCGGTCGCCGTGGCTCATCCAGACCTCGAACTCCGCGGGCAGCCCTTCCAGGAGGGGTGCGGCGTGCTCCCGCTGGACGATGGCCGGGCCGAACTCGCGTTCGGTGCCGGGGCCCACCTTGCCACCGAGCTGATGAGCCATGAGCTGCATTCCATAACAAATGCCCAGGACGGGCAGGCCGCATTCCCACACCCAGTCGGGCGCGAGCGGTGCATCCGGTTCGTACACGCTGTTGGGGCCGCCCGAAAGGATGATGCCCCGGACGTCCATCCCCTTGATGCGCTCGTACGGCACGTCGTGCGGCAGGAGTTCGCAATAGGTGTTGAGCTCTCGCACCCGCCGGGCGATCAGCATCGCGAACTGGGACCCAAAGTCCAGTACGACGATGCTTTCATGTCCCTTCGCGGGATCGGCGGCCGAAGCTGGTTGTGGTTGGGAGGGGGTGTCGGTCATCGAATGCGCGGTACCCATACGAAACGCTAACTGAATTGTATAGTTTGGTCAACGAATTCGGGCCCACGGCCCGCTCCAGGAGCGCACATGGGCGACACTCCCGGTCCCGCCCTCATCGAACGGGCAGTACGGTGCCTGCGCGAGGGCGAACTCATCATCCTCCCCACCGACACGGTGTACGGGATCGCCGCCGACGTCCGCGATGATGAGGCGGTGAGGGCCCTCTATGCCGCCAAGCAGCGCGACCCCTCGGTCCCCCTGCAGTTGCTGTTCGGGCGTGACCCAAACCTCCTCGAAGAGTATGCGGTCCTCACCGGCCCGGCCCGGCGCTTGATTGCGGCGCTCGGGCCCGGCGCCTGGACCGCCGTTGTCCCGGCGCGCGATGGCTGGGATAGCCCGGCGCTCTCGGGTGGCCGTACGGTGGGGATTCGCATTGTCCCGGTCGATCTCGTGCTCGATATCGTCGATCGGCTCGGGGCGCCCCTCGCCGCTTCAAGCGCCAACGTCTCGGATGGTCCGAGCCCGGTCACCTGCGAGGAAGCTGAACGGCAGGTCGGGGTGTTCTGCGCGCTCGCCATCGACGGGGGCCCCACCGAGCAGGGGATGGATTCCACCGTCGTGGACCTTGCCGGCGATGAGCCGCGCATCCTGCGCGAGGGCGCCATCGATCGCGGCACCATCGCCCGTATACTGGGCGTGTCCCACATCCCCGTGTTGAGGAGTGTCCGCCCATGAGACTGGCATTCGGGGCCGACCATGCTGGCTTTGAACTCAAGGACCACCTTGTCCAGTTTGCGCGTGGCCTCGGCCACGACGTGATCGACCTCGGGACCAATGGCCCGGAATCGGTCGACTATCCCGATTTCGCCGAGGCGGTGGCCGCGAAGGTCGTCGAAGGAGAGGTTGACCTCGGGATCGTGCTGTGCAGCAACGGCGTGGGTATCAGCATCACCGCGAACAAGGTGCCCGGCATCCGCTGCGCGCTCTGCCACACCAGCTGGGGAGCGGCCCGGGCCCGCCAGCACGCCAACGCGAACATGCTCGCCCTGGGGGCGTGGGAGATTGGACGGGGCGTTGCTGAGGATATCCTGGCCGCCTTCCTTCGCAGCGAGTTCGAGGGTGGCCGCCACGAACGGCGCGTCAACAAGCTCATGGATGTGGAAAAGCGCGGGATCGCCGCCCGGGCGGCCTCGCGATGAGCGACGGCATCGGCAAGAAGACCGTCCGCGACATCGAGGTCTCCGGCAAGCGGGTCCTCGTCCGCGCCGACCTCAACGTGCCCCTTGAAGGCGGCGTGATCACCGACGATACCCGTATCCGCGAGTCGCTCCCCACCATCCGCTACCTCCTCGACCAGGGCGCGCGAGTCATCGTCTGCTCGCACCTGGGGCGTCCCAAGGGCCCGGATCCCGCGCTCTCGCTCGCACCGGTGGCGGGCCGCATGGCAAACCTCCTCGGCCAGGAGGTGCTCTTCGCGGAGGATTGCGTTGGCACGGTGGCAGAGGAAGCGGTGGCGGCGATGGGCCGGCATGTCCTCCTGCTCGAAAACCTGCGCTTTCATCCCGGCGAGGAGAACAACGACCCGGACTTCGCTCGCGCGCTCGCCAGCCTTGCCGATGTCTACGTCAACGACGCATTCGGGGCTGCCCACCGTGCCCATGCTTCCACCGAGGGCGTAACGCACTATCTCCCGGCCGTTGCAGGGCTCCTGATGGAGAAGGAGGTGCGCTACCTCAGCGCACTCGTCGCCGACCCCCCGAAACCGTTCGCAGCCATCGTCGGGGGAGCCAAGGTGAGCACCAAGATCGCCGCCATCGAGCACCTGCTGCCCCGGCTCGACATGCTTTTCCTGGGCGGCGGCATGGCCAACACCTTCCTCAAGGCCAGCGGGATCGACGTCCAGATGTCGCTGGTGGAGGACGAGCAGGTGGAGGTCGCGAAGGCCATTCTTTCCCGGGCGCGGGACCGTGGGGTTTCCGTCCATCTCCCCCGCGACGTCGTCGCCGCGAGCAGGTTCGCCGCCGATGCGGAGGCGCTCACGCGGCCGGTGAACGAGGTACCGAAGGGCTACATGATCCTGGATATCGGCCCCGAAACCGTGCGGAACTACGCCGAAACGCTGAAGGCCGCGAAGGCCGTCGTCTGGAACGGTCCGATGGGTGTCTTCGAGATGGAGAAGTTCTCCGCCGGGTCGTTCGGGCTCGCGCGCGCGCTCGCTTCACTCGATGCCATCACCGTCGTCGGCGGCGGCGAAACGGCCGCCGTCGTGGCCCTTGCCGGCCTCCAGGACCGGTTCACCCACGTGTCGACTGGCGGAGGCGCCTCGCTCGAAATGCTGGAGGGGCGGGAGCTGCCGGGTGTGGCCGCGCTCCTGGATGCCTGAGGTGACCGGCGCCGCGGTCATCAGCTTCGGGTTCCGTGGCGTCCGGGGGATGCAGGCGCTCCTGGCTACCGTCGTTGTGCTGCTCCTCTGTGGCCTGGCGGGCATGCTCTGGGGCGCCGCCACCGGGGGCGCATGGATCCTCGTGGTGCCCGCCGGGTTCCTTGCGACGGTGACGGCCTACCTCGCCTGGATGGTGGCCCGGCTTCCCAATGCATCGGTCATCCTCACCGACGAGTCCGTCCGCTTCTCGTTTCCCGGCGCGGTCGATGCCGCGGTCCCGCGTTCGAACGTCCGCTCCGTCGAACCGGCGGACCACCACTGGTGGCAGGGCCTCGGCATCCGGACCGACCTGGCAGGCACGGTGATGCTGGCAACGGCCACGGGCCGGTCAGCCCAGTTCGAGCTCGCCGAGCCATTGCGTGTGTGGGTCATCCCCCGCATCCTCCCCATCCGGGCGCGGCGCCTCCGCGTCAGCGTGGACGACCCCGGGCGGCTGGTCGCGCTCTTCGCCCCCGCCTCGCCCAGCGATGCCCCGAACAACCGCAGGAGTTGATATGCGCAGGCCATTCGTCGCCGGGAACTGGAAGATGAACACCACCGAAGCCGAGGCGGTTGTGCTGGCGCGCGAGGTCGCGGAGCAGACAGCCGGCGCGCCTTGCGAGGTGGCGGTCTGTGTGCCGTTCCCGCACCTGGCCAGCGTGCGCCAGGCGCTGGCCGGGAGCCACGTCCGCCTGGGCGCACAGGATGTGTACTGGGAACCCCGGGGCGCCTTCACCGGAGAGGTGAGCGTGCCCATGCTCCAGGACTACTGCTCCCACGTCATCATCGGTCACAGCGAGCGCCGTCAGCTCTTCGGCGAGACTGATGACTGGGTGAACCGCAAGCTCGCCGCTGTGCTCGCGTCTCCGCTCGACCCCATCGTTTGCGTCGGCGAGCTGCTGCAGGAGCGCCGCGCCGGCGAGACCGAGAAGGTGCTCGAGCGCCAGCTCCGCCTCGGGCTCTCCGGCATCGCGCTCTCTGGCCGTGTCACGATCGCCTACGAGCCCGTCTGGGCCATTGGCACCGGCGAGACGGCTACGCCCGAGGTTGCCCAGCAGGCTTGCGCCTTCATTCGCGGTGTCCTCCGGGAGCTTGCCCCGGCCGCAGCGGACCTCATTCGCATCCAGTATGGTGGAAGCGTGAATCCCGAAAACGCTGCCTCGCTCCTCTCCCAGCCGGATATCGATGGCGCGCTGGTTGGTGGGGCTTCGCTGAAGGCCGGCCAGTTCGCGGCAATCTGTGCGGCGGCGGGCGCCTGATGCTGCGCCGGCTGGTCGCCATCGTCGGCGCCACTGGCACCGGGAAGTCGGCCATTGCGCTCGAACTCGCCCTGCGGCTTGGCGGCGAAATCGTGAACGCCGACAGCCGCCAGGTCTACCGCGGCATGGATATCGGCACCGCCAAGCCATCCCTCGAAGACCGCAGGCGTGTCCGGCACCACCTCTACGACATCGCCGGCCCGCGCGAGGGCTACAGCCTGTCTTCGTACCAGCGGGATGCCCGCGCCGTGCTCGAACAGGTCTGGGACCGTGGCGCCTTCGCCTGGCTCGTCGGCGGGAGCGCACAGTACGTCTGGGCCCTGCTTGAAAACTGGCAGGTCCCCGAGGTCGCGCCCGATGAAGCCCTGCGGGCAGAGCTGGAGGCTTTCGCCGCCGAGCACGGCTGGGAGGCGCTCCACGGCAGGCTCGCCGCGGTCGACCCCGCCGCCGCCGCGCGCATCGATGGACGGAACATCCGCAGGGTAATTCGCGCCATCGAGGTCTACGAAAAGAGCGGACGGCCCATATCGGATTGGCAACGCAAGGGCACGCCGGACTTCGAGTTCCTCCTCTTCGGCATCGATGTCGAGCGCCCGGTACTGTACGACCGCGTCGACCGCCGACTGGAGGCGATGTTTGCCGGTGGGCTGCTCGATGAAGTCCGGGGTCTCCTGGACGCTGGCGTTCCGGCCGATGCGCCGGCAATGTCGTCGATCGGCTACGCCGAGGCCGTGCGGCACCTTTCGGGCGAACTTTCGCTCGACGAAGCAATCGAGCGGGCGAAGGTCGCCACTCACCGCCTCATCCGCAGCCAGGACCAGTGGTTCCGCCGCGACGATCGGAGGATCACCTGGGTGCGCGACGCCGCGGATATCGAGATGCAGGCCAACATCTTCACCGGGGCCTGCACCAACGTCATCCGCGGCGAGCGCCGCTGACCCGGCCCGCCCGCCGCGTCCTAATTGAGACCTCGTCCCATTGATGGCCCTTCCAGCCTCGGTTAGACTCGTCCCATGCGCGTTACGAAGATGCACGGCCTCGGCAACGATTACGTGTACCTGCTCCCGTCTGAGGAGCTGGACTGGCCGGAGGTTGCGCGACGCGTCAGCGACCGCCACTTCGGCGTCGGCAGCGATGGTCTCATCCTCGCCCTCCCCTCTGCCGTCGCCGATATGCGCATGCGCATGTTCAACGCCGACGGCTCCGAGGCCGAGATGTGCGGCAACGGCATCCGCTGTGTGGTGAAGTTCGCCGTGGAGGAGGGCCTGGTCCCCGCGGACCGGGATGTGGTCACCGTCGAGACGCTGGCCGGCATCAAGACGCTGCAGCTATTCCGCGAAGGCGGGGTTATCGTCGCAGCGCGTGTCGATATGGGCCCGCCGAACTTCGACCCCGCCTCGCTCCCGGCAAATGTCGAGGGCCCGGGGCCAGTGATCGACCTCCCGCTCACCGTCGACGGCATGGACCTGAAGCTCACCCTGGTCAGCGTTGGCAACCCCCACGCCATCCACTACACCGAACACGACCCGGACCAGTTCCCGCTCGAACGCATCGGCCCGCTGGTCGAGAATCACCCCCTCTTTCCGCGGCGCACGAACTTCCAGGTGGTCCAGGTGCTGGACCGCGGCCATGTGAAGCACCGGGTCTGGGAGCGCGGCTCGGGCATCACGCTCGCCTCGGGCACCAGCGCCACCGCGGTCGCCGCGGCCTCGCGCTTGCGCGGGTTCACCGGCGACCGCCTGGTCGACTCGCTCCCCGGCGGCGACCTGGTCCTCGAATGGGACGGCCGGGGCTCGGTCTTCATGACTGGTCCCGCCACCCGCGTCTTCGATGCGGAGTGGTACGCCTGACCACGGGCCGAACCCCGGATTTTCAGCCGTTCGGTCCCCTATCTTGAACCCGTTCGTGCTTCACTGTTGGCCATCACGTGCGAAGCTGGATGCAGGCCCACGAGATCCAGGGAGGTGCCCGTGTGAAACTCGAAACGGTCCTGTCGGCAAAGGGACCCGGGGTCGTCACCACCACAGCAGCCACCTCGATGGCCGAGGCCATCGCCCTGCTTTCGCGGCATAACATCGGAGCGGTCGTCGTTGTCGATGCAGCGGGCGCCCCGGCTGGCATCCTCTCCGAACGCGATATCATCCGCCACCTCGCCGCCGGGGAGGAGATCGACGCAGCGGCCGTCGGTGATTGGATGACCACCCCCGTGACCGTCGCCACGCCCGCGGACGATGTCGATTCGGTGCTTCGAACCATGACTGCCCGCCGCTTCCGTCACGTCCCGGTCGTCGATGGGGCGCGCCTCATCGGCATTGTCACCATCGGCGACCTGGTCAAAGCCGAACGCGACGAGTACATGGGCGCCATCGAGACCCTCGAAACGCAGTTGATGGACGCATGAGCGGCGACAGCACCGGTCCCGGGGCCCTCTATGTCGCGATCATCGGCGCCGGCCCTGCAGCCTTCTACGCCGCCGAGGCGCTCCTCAGGGATGGCCCCGCCGGCATCCGGGTCGACATGTTCGACCGCTTGCCTACGCCGTTCGGGCTCGTCCGCCATGGTGTCGCCCCCGACCACCAGAAAATCAAGACAGTCACGAAAGCGTTCTCAAGGGTTGCCGAAGACCCCCGGTTCCGCTTCTTCGGCAACGTCGAATTCGGGCGTGACCTTTCGCTCGACGACATCCGGGCCCACTACCACCAGGTGCTCTTCGCCACGGGCGCACAGACCGACCGGCGCATGGGTATCCCCGGCGAAGACCTTCGCGGGAGCCACCCCGCAACGGCATTTGTCGCCTGGTACAACGGGCACCCGGATTTCCAGGACTGTTCGTTCGACCTCTCGCAGGAGCGGGTCGCCGTTGTCGGTGTAGGCAACGTGGCCGTCGATGTCGCGCGGATCCTGTGCCTTTCCCGCGAGGAGCTCGAACAAACAGACATGCCGCGCCACGTCATCGAGGCGTTGGCGGCCAGCCGCGTGCGGGAGGTGCACCTCCTCGGCCGGCGTGGGCCCGCCCAGGCCGCCTTTACCACTCCCGAATTGAAGGAACTGAGCGAGCTGGCCGAGGCCGACCTCATCATCCGCCCCGAAGAAGCGGCGCTCGATGACCTGAGCCGCGCGGAGCTCGAAGCGAGCGACGACCGCATGCTCCAGCGCAAGGTGCAGATGATCCAGGAATTCTGCGCGCGGCCCCCGGCAGGCAAGAGGCGGCAGCTCTACCTCCGCTTCCTTGTCTCGCCGGTGGAGCTGGTGGACGACGGCACGGGCCGGGTCGGCTCGCTCCGCCTAGTGCGGAACCGGCTGGTGGCAACCGCTTCCGGCACGATCGCCGCTGAGCCCACGGGTGAGTTCGAAACCCTGCCCGTGGGGCTGGTGTTCCGCTCCGTCGGTTACCGCGGCGTTCCGCTCCCCGGGGTGCCGTTCAACGAACGCTGGGGTGTCATCCTCAACCAGGGCGGCCGCGTCCTCGACGAAGCCACCAACCAGCCGATCCCGGGCATGTACACCTCCGGCTGGATCAAACGAGGTCCATCCGGCGTCATCGGCACCAACAAGCCCGATTCCCTGGAGACGGTCGCCGCCATGATCGAGGACGCCGCCGCCGGGCGGACATTCGCGCCGGTCGAGTCGCCACTCGCTGCCTACCCGGCGCGCATCGAGGCTGCTGGCCGCCGGTGCGTCACGTTCGCCGATTGGTGCCGGATCGACGCTGCCGAGCAGGCGCTGGGCGCCCGCGAAGGCCGCCAGCGGGCGAAGTTCACCTCGATTGCCGAGATGTTCGCCTGTCTCGACGCGGCCGGCGATGATCCCTCGCACGTGGCTGCCGCCGCCGGCTAGAGCCCTGGCCGGGTGGCCGTCGCGAGAGCGCATGATAGGATCGGACCGTGCCGCGAAGGCCGGGCTGGCCCTGCCTTTGCAGCCGCTCGCCGGCAGCACCCCAACCCCGACACAGGACCAGTCCCCATGAAGCTCGCGAAGCGCGTCGAGGCCCTGCCTCCGTACCTGTTCGCCGAAATCTCGAAGAAAATCGCCGCCAAGCGCGCCGAAGGCGTCGACATTGTCACGTTCGGCATCGGAGACCCGGACCTCCCCACCCCGCGCAACATCCTCGATGCCCTTCACCAGGCCGCAGAAGAACCGGTCAACCACCGCTACCCTGAATCGGAGGGGCTGCCCGAACTGCGCCAGTCCATCGCCGATTGGTACGAGCGCCGCTTCGAAGTGAAGTTCGACCCGCTGAAGGAGACGCTGCCGCTCATCGGGTCGAAGGAGGGCATCGCCCACATCGCGCTCTGCTTCATCGACCCCGGCGACGTGGCCCTGGTCCCCGACCCCGGCTACCCGGTGTACGAAATCGGCACCATGTTCGCCGGAGGGACGAGCTACCGCCTGGATTGCACCCGCGAGAGCGGCTGGAAGCCAGACCTCGACGCCATCCCGGCCGATGTCGCGCGGAAGGCCAGGGTGCTCTGGCTCAACTACCCGAACAACCCCACCGGGGCCGTTGCGGACTTCGACTTCTTTGAGCGCGCCATTGCCTGGGCAAAGAAGTACGATGTGGCGATCCTCCACGACAACCCGTACTGCGACGTCGCCTACGATGGCTACAAGCCCATCAGCATCTTCCAGGTGCCCGGCGCGCGCGACGTCGCCGTCGAGTTCAACTCGTGGTCGAAGATTTACAACATGACCGGCTGGCGCATCGGCATGATTGTCGGGAACGCCCAGATGGTCGATGCCCTGATGCGCGTTAAGTCGAACATCGATAGCGGCATCCCCCAGGCCATCCAGAAGATGGCAATCGAGGCGGTCTACGGTCCCCAGGACTGCATCGACGAGCACAACGCCATCTATCAGCGCCGCCGCGACCGCATCGTCGAGGTCCTGCGGAAGTGCGGGCTCGAGGTGGATACCCCCAAGGCGTCGCTCTACGTCTGGGCGAAGCTCCCGGCCGGCGTCACCAGCGCCGACTACGCAGCCCGCCTGATCGACGAAACCGGTGTCGTCGTCACCCCGGGCCGGGGCTACGGCCTGAACGGGGAGGGCTACATCCGCCTCAGCGTCACCACGCCCGACGACCGGCTGGAAGAAGGCATGCGCCGCCTGGAGGCGTGGTCCGCCCGCTGACTGCGACCTGGATCATCCGCGGTTGGCCGTCCGTCTCGCACCACGCCGCCACAACCCGCTACGCTTGATCCAGTACATGCCAAGAACCCTCCAATCTACCGCCCGCGTGGCCGACCGCGCCTACCTCGTTGCCGCCGATACCCCGGGCGCCCTCCTCCCCGCCGCGGAGTCCCTCCAGGAACTCGCCGAACTCGCAAAGACTGCGGGCGCGGTCGTTGTCGGGAGCACCACCCAGAAGCTCGACCATCCGAATCCCGCCACCTACATCGGCAAGGGCAAGGTCGATGAGGTGGTTGAGGCCCGCCGCCAGCTTGGCGCCAACGTCGTCATCTTCGATGACGAGCTTTCCCCGTCGCAGCAGCGCAACCTCGAACGCACCCTGGGCGTGAAGGTCATCGACCGCACGGCGCTCATCCTCGACATTTTCGCGACACGCGCGCAGACACGCGAAGGCCGCGCGCAGGTGGAGCTCGCCCAGATGCAGTACCTCCTGCCCCGGCTCGCGGGCCAGTGGTCCCACCTCGAACGTATGGAGGGCGCCATCGGCACCCGTGGCCCCGGCGAAACCCAGATCGAGACCGACCGGCGGCTCATCCGCAACCGCATCGCGAAGATCCGCCGCGACCTGGAAGAAGTCCGCACCCAGCGCCAGCTCTACCGGCGGCGCCGTGCCCGCAACAACATCCCGGTGGTCGCACTGGTCGGCTACACCAACGCCGGCAAGTCCACCCTCATGCGCGCCTTGAGTGGCGCCGACGTCCTCGCCGAGGACCGGCTCTTCGCCACCCTCGACCCGGTGACCCGCCGCATCACGCTCCCCTCCGGCGAGGTCGTCCTGCTCACCGATACCGTGGGTTTCATCCAGAAGCTCCCGACGCAGCTCGTCGCCGCATTCCGCGCCACGCTGGAGGAGCTCGAAGAGGCCGACCTGCTCCTGCATGTCATCGATATCTCCCACCCCAACGCCTACGAGCACACGCAGACCGTGGACGCGACGCTGAAGGACCTGGGTGTCGAGGCGAAGCCCCGGCTGCTCGCCCTGAACAAGGTGGATCTGCTCCGTAACGACGATGGATCGCTCGTTACCGACTTCGACGAAGCTCGTGCCGTGCTGCAGGGCGCGGGGGCCCCGCCCCGCAACGTT
>JBBIVC010000045.1:0-11849 GCA_037439905.1 Thermoflexus sp. | reverse complement strand
GGGGTGAGCGGCTATTCGAGGGGATCTTCCCCGTTGTTTCGGCGGCTGCGGGCGAAGGCGACAAGCGCGAGGCCCAGGCCGGCGAGGGCGAGCCCGCCGCCGATTGCCAGTTCGGTATTGCCGATCAGGCCTTCGTCGCTGCTGGCGTTGCCCGTGTCCGGCGCGGCGGGAGTGGGGCCGCCCGCGCTGGGCTGCTGCTTCGAGGTCGAAGCCTTCCCGGCCGACCCCAGGGTCTCGACGTTCGAGCCGGTGCCGCTGCCATTCGCATCGTCGCCGGGATTGGCCGGGGCGCCGCCACCGTTGCTATCGCCGCTGTCGTCCGCCGGGGCCGAGTCGTCGTCGCCCAGGTCAGGCGCGGGGAGGTCGGGGCCGGGCACGTCTTCCCCCGTGGTCTGCTCATCGCCGGGAACGGGTTCGTCCGCGGGCTGTTCCGGCTCGGGCTGAGGCTGCGGGTCGGGCGCCGGGTCCTGCTGCGGGTCGCCGGCGGGCTGGTCATCAGCCGGAGGCGTGGGGGTATTCGTGGGGATCGGGATCTTGATGATCGGGCCCTTCGGCGTCGGCGTCGCGGTGGGGACCGGGATCTTGATGATCGGGCCCTTGGGCGTCGGCGTCGCGGTCGGGTTCAGGATAATGGGGCCATCGGGGAGCTTGATGCTCTTCTGCAGCACCTCGATGTCATCGAAGTAGGCCCCGAACTTGTCGGTCGGGAGCTGGAAGATGCCGGCGGCGAACTTTTCGACACCGAGGCGCACCATCGCCGACTTCGCCGAGTCCGGGGCAGCCGGCGCAATCGACTGTTGCTTCCACACACCCTTCTGGTCGACGGGAAGGGTGTAGGCGGCGCCAACCTGGCCGGTGCAATCGTCGCCGGAATAGAACACGATGCCGAGGTTGGCCTGGCCATCGCGCTTCTGGATGAGCGGGATGTAGATCTTCCCGGAGAGCTGGTACTTCACGCCGCCGGTGATGGGGAAGCACTGGTAGGCGTACGTCTTGCTGGCGCCGGCGCCATTGAAGGCGTTCGCGACGAACCCGGTGTTCGAAGGGGCGGTGATCTTGGCCAGGGGCGAGGCCTTCGGGGTCCAGCCGGCGGTGCCGTTGCTGAAGTCCCCGTTGGTGACCTTGCTGTACTGGGAGACGGCGCCGGCCGAACCGGCGAGCAGCGCCACGGCCGGGATGGCGGCCGCGAGGGAGATGGTGAGCTTGCGAATGGTCTTGTTCATGGCGATCTCTCCTGCCGTGTTGCAGGTGAGACCGGCGGGCGGGCGAGTCCTTACAGCGGCGCGGAATCCGTTGTGTGAGCTGCTTCACACGCGGGCCGCGGCGCCCGGGCAGGCTACGGAGCCGGCGTGGGTTGCGGGGCGCCGGCGGCGAGCATCTGGAGCACCTCGGGCGATGGGTCGAGGTCCTTGCAGAGCAGCGCGGTGAGGTTGTAGAGCATGCCCGTGGCGGCGTTGCGCTGCTGCTCGTAGGCATCCATGGCCGGGGTCCATTCCTGCTCCCCGGTAAGGACTGCGTGGAGCGCGCCGGCCAGCGCCTCGGCATCGCGGAGCGCGTCGTTGATGCCCTGGCCGAGGAGCGGGTCGCGGTAGTAGCCGGCATCGCCCACGAGCGCCCAGCCGGGCCCAAACGGCTTGCGATAGAAGCTCTCGTGCGGCGAGAGGCCCATGAGCCGGCTGGTGCGGCGGGCCTTCGCGGTGCGCTCGCCGAGCGAGGGAACGATCGCGAACGCGGCCTGCATGTTGGCCTCGATATCGTCGCGGAACTCCTTGAAACGGCCGGCGGTGAATTCGACGCCCAGGCACACCTCGCCGTCGTTGGTGGGAAACACGAACATCGCCTGGCCGCCGCCCAGGTAGAGCTCGGCATAGGGCCCGTGCTCCATGCCGGCGAAATAGGCGTAGTAGCCGGCGGTGGTGCCGGGGACCACGTTGTACTCGGGCGCGCCCACCTGCCGGGCGACGAACGACTGGCGGCCATCGGCGCCGATGACGACGGCCGCGCGCTCTTCGAACGCTTGCCCGCCGGAGTGCCCGCGGATGCCGCGAACGACCCCATCCTCAACGACCAGGGCGTCGACGGTGGCGCCCTCGCGCACCTCGGCGCCAGCTTCGCGGGCCGCATCGACCAGGATCTTGTCGAGCACGGTGCGCCGGGGCGCGATCGTCAGCGGGTCATTGGGATTGGGTGGCATGACGAAGCCCTGGAGCGTGCGCTGCGTCCCGTGGAGCGCCGGGCAGCCAGTCGCCAGGACGCGGTCGAGCAGGCCCCATTGGCGCAGGCGCTCCACGCCGTCGGGGGTCATGAAGTGGGTCGAGAGCGTATCGCTGGGGAACGTGGCGCGGTCGACGACCAGCACACGATGGCCGCGCCGCGCAAGCAGCATGGCCGTGGGCGACCCGGCGCACCGGGCGCCAACGACAATGGCGTCGTACATATCAGGGGAGCTCCTGCCGTCGCAAAGGTGGCGCGTGTTTTACCACATAGCGGGGCGGAGGTGTGAGAGGCGGGCCACATTTCTCCCCGGGAACCCGGGGCGGGTCACCGGGTCATTCGAACAGGAAGCGGCGGCGGCGCGGGCGGGGCCGGTAGCGCAACCCGAACTTCCGGATGCCGGCCTCCCGGATGTAGGCTGCGGCCTCCTCTGGCGAATCGGTGGAGAGGAAGTGCGAGTAATCCTCGAAGTCGATCGTACCGGCCGCCACGAGCCGCTGCTGCATGAAGTCCAGCAGCGGACGCCAGTACTCCACACCCATCAGGATGATCGGGTAATCGCGGATCTTCCCGGTCTGGACGAGCGTGGCGATTTCGAACATCTCATCGAGCGTGCCGAAGCCGCCAGGGAGAGCCACAAAGGCGTAGGAGTACTTCGCCAGCATCACCTTGCGGACGAAGAAGTAACGGAACTCGACGAAGGTATCGAGGTAGGGGTTGGGGTGCTGCTCCATCGGCAACTCGATGTTGCAGCCAACGGAGAGCCCACCGGCCTCCTTGGCGCCGCGGTTGGCGGCCTCCATGAGCCCCGGCCCACCGCCAGTCATCACGGCGAAACCCTCGCGCGCGATTGCCGCGCCGGTCTGCCTCCCGAGGCGGTAGTACGGATGGCCATCGCTGAAGCGGGCTGACCCGAAAACCGTGACCGCCGGGCCGATGAAGTGGAGCTTCCGGAAGCCGCGGATGAACTCCATGGAGATGCGGATGGTGCGCAGGAACTCCGAGCCTCGCGTTGAAGGCCCCTGCAAGAACTTGCGCTCGTCGGCGGGCGGCGGGGTCTTCCCCCATTCACCCCGGTCCCCCGTGTCGGCCGGGATCACGGGCAGGCGGGGGAACGTGTCGAACTCGTCGATGCTGGACATCCCAGGCAGTCCAGTCTACGCCCGGCGCAAGCTCCGGTCGCGTCGTGCGTCTCCCGGAAGGAATTGCGGAGAATCCCTGACTTGTGCCCGTGCCGGCGGAGCCGATGTTCCAATCAGGATGCACGTAAACAGCGCACAGGAATCCCTTCCGCGCACCCTCCACCTCGTGCCGCGCGGCGGCGAGTGGCGGCTGCTCCGTGAAGGTGAAGAGCAGCCGCTCGGTGTCTATGGCGACCTCGGGCGAGCGCTCGACGCCGCCACGCGCGGGCCCGAGCTGGTGCGCGTGGTTGTACACAGCGAAGGGGCCGCGTAGGCGGGAAACGCCCCGCGAAACCGCAGGGGCTCAGAAGAGCAGGCGCGGCCGTTCGTCCGCGGCGGGGGGATCAGCGGGAGGCGCCCCGGCCGAGCCTCCAATCCAGCGGACAAGGTCCACGGGGTCGAAGAGGCCGATCGCATCGGCCTCGCCTTCGGCGAAGACAAACGGGCTGCGGGCATCATCCCCGGCCGGCAGCGCGGTGAGCTCGGCCCGGAAGACGATGGCAAGCTCCCAGCCGCCGCCCTCGAACGGGAACGACATGACATCGGCGAGCGTGAGCGACGAAACGGCGCCCTCGCACCAGTCGTCGGCGAGCGCTGCCGCGGTCTCGTAGGGGTTGGCGCCGAACTCCATCACGTCCCACGGGAGCCAGCGCCCCCGCGCCTGCCGCGCGGCCACATCGAACACCACCAGGCGGCGCCGGAACACCGGCACCAGGTAGACGCTGATGTGCGCTCCCCCGGCCGTCAGGCCAGCGGTGGGCTTGCCAAAGAACGCCTGTCGCGCCACGTCACCAGCGTAGGCGATCGGCGGGCTTAGAGGATGCCCGCGAAGTCGTCGCCTTCGCCGAACGGCCCGACGATGGCGAGCGTGGCCTTCTCGGGCGCCAGGAGCTGCCGGCCCACGCGGAGGACATCATCGAGCGTGACCGCATCGATCCGGGCGACCACGTCGTCGACGGTGAGGATGTCGCCCAGGAGGAGCTCCTGGGAGCCGAGCCAGCCGGCGACGGAGCGCGTGTCTTCCATGCGCAGCTGGATGCGGCCGCGGGCCATCTGCTTGCCCTTGGCCAGCTCGGCATCGGGGATGCCTTCGAGCAGCTTCGCCGTCTCGGCGAGGGTGACCTCGACGGTGGTGCGGGCGACCTCCGGGTCGCAGCCCGCGTAGATGGTGAAGGAGCCGGCATCGCGGAATTCGCTGGGGTAGGAGTGGATGTCGTAGACCAGTGCGCGCTCTTCGCGCAGTTCGAGGAAGAGCCGGCTCGACATGCCCTCGCCGAGGATGGTGCTGAGCAGGTCGACCGCATACCGGTCGGGGTGGCTGAGCGAGACGCTGGGGTAGGCGATGCAGATGTGCGCCTGCTCGGTCGGCTTATCGCGGATGGCCAGCCTGGGGGCGCCGTTGCGGGCGAGCGCAGGGTACCAGGGCCCGGGTTCGGCGGCGGGCATATCGCCGAGCCACCGCCCGGCGGCGGCCACGACCGACTCGTGGTCGACGTTACCCGCGGCCACGAGGACCAGGTTCGAGGGCACGTACTGGCGCTGGAAGTAGCGGGTAACGGCCGAGACGGGCAGCGCGCGGACAGTCTCGGGGGTGCCGCCCACGTTTCGCCCGATAGGCTGGCCCGGCCAGAGCGTTTCGTCGATGAGGATGCCGGCGAGCTCCGCCGGGCTATCCTCGATGCCGGCGAGCTCCTCGAGGATGACGGCGCGCTCTTTTTCCAGCTCGGCCGGGTCCATCACGGGGTCGCGCACCATGTCGGCGAGGATATCGATGGCATCGAGCGCGGCCGTGTGGGGCACCTTGGCGTAGTAGACGGTGACTTCGCGGTCCGTGGCGGCGTTGTGCATGCCGCCGACGCCCTCGATAGCCTCGGAGATTTCCCTGGCGGTGGGGCGGCGCGAGGCTCCCTTAAAGAGCATGTGCTCGAGGAAGTGCGAGAGCCCGGCCTCCTCGTCCGGCTCGTAGCGGCTGCCCGCGCCGACATAGACGCTGATGGTGGCGGAGCGGGTATGCGGCATTTCGCCGGTGACGATGCGGAGGCCGTTGGAGAGGGTAGAGCGTTTGTACATGGGCAGAGGGGCCGGCCGGAGCCGGCGCAGAACAGGGATCTTACGGCCTCGAGGTGGCCGTGTCAGTCGAACGTGCGGAGGGCCTGTGCGTCCTGGATGGTCACCGCGCCGCGGCTGAGGCTGATCCAGCCCTCGCGGGCGAACTGGTTGAGCTGCTTGTTCACGCTTTCGCGGCTCACGCCGAGCATGGAGGCGAGCTCGCCCTGGGTGACCTGGATGCGCTGCTTCTTGCGCGCATCACCCTCGGGGAGCGACGCGGCAAGCGTGAGGAGCTGCTTGGCGAGCCGGTGCGGAAGGTCCAGGAAGACCAGGTCGGTCACCGTCTCGTCGGTGCGGCGGAGGCGCAGCGAGAGGGTTTCGAGCAGGGCAAGCGAGGCCGCCGGTCGCTCCCGCACCCAGTTCACGAAGTCATCGCGCGAGACCACGAACGTGCGGGTGACCGAGGTGGCGGTGGCCGTTGCCGAGCGTGGCCGGCCATCGAACAGGGCGAGGTCGCCGAAGCAATCGCCGGGGCCCATGAGGGCGAGGGTTGCTTCGCCCCCGGCGCCGGAGATGCGGCTGATGCGCACGCGCCCTTCGACGACGACGTAGAGGGCATCGCCGGGGTCACCTTCGTGGAAGATGGTGGTGCCGGCCGCAAAGCGGCGGACGCGGCCCCGGGCGGCGAGCGCTTTCAGGTCATCGTCGGGGAGGCGGGCGAGGAGCGGCAGGTCGCGGATGTAGGCGTCGTTGGTCGCGGAATCGGGGGTGGCCACCGTGTGAACTCCTGGGCGGAAGTTGTACCACCGCGCCCCGGTTCGAGCCACCACTCTGTGATGCGCATCTCGAATGGAGTTCGGCGAGTGTGAACGTGCTTAACGTAGCACGCGGCGGGGGTAAAGCACGCTCGAAGTACGACATGGCCGGGACGGCCACGAGGAGTACGACATGGAACTGTATCACCTGGAGGAATGGGCGCGCGCCCGGCACACCGAGACACTCCTTGCCCTTCGCAGGGCGCAGCTGCTCGGCCTTACCCGGGCGCCCGGGAGGCCGCGACGGCGCGGGCTCGCCCGGTTCTTTTCGAGCACGCGCTCTTCCGCAACGGCCGGGCCACCGGCCATCACCCGCGAGGCGAGCTGAGCGGGCCCGCTCGCGGAAAGGAGCCGCGAAGATGATGCACCTGACCTACCACGAGTATGCGAAGAGTGAGATGTACCAGCGGGAGGCCGGCCTCCGGGCGGCCCAGCGCAACGGGACGGCCTATGAGGTGAGGGCGAGGCGCCGCCGGCCCTGGCCGTGGCGGAAAGATGGTGGGGCGCCGGCCGCAGGGGTGAGGCTCGAGCCCGGCATCCAGGGCCGCTAATCGCTACCCGAGGCGGTGGCCAGGAGCGGCTGCCGCGGGCGCCGGGGCCGTGGCCTTGCGAGCTTGTGCAGCTCGATGGCCACGAGGATGGTGGAGGCGACCGCGATGATGCGCAGCCACGCGTCGAACCCAATCGGCTCGACCCGGAGGATGTACTGCGTGGGAGGCAGATAGAGCGCCGCCACATGGACCCCTACCGCGGCGGCCGTGGCGATGAGCAGGAACCGGTTCGAGAACGGGCTCTTGCGGAAGGCCGAGAGGTACTCCGAGCGGCAGTTGCCCACGTGGAACACCTCGAACATGACCAGGCCGGTGAGGGCCACGGAGCGCGCGTATTCGAGCGAGTGGCCGGCGTTCAGCTCCCACCGGAACAGGGCCAGGATCCCGCCCCCCATCACCAGGGCTGTCAGCGCGGTCCGTTCCCAGAGCAGTCGCGAGAGGATGCCTTCGGACCGGGCACGCGGAGGCCGCTGGAGGATATCCCGGTCGCCCGGTTCGAAGGCGAGCGCGACATCCTGGAGCCCGTTGGTGACCATGTTGAGCCACAGCAGTTGCGCCGCGATAAGGGGCACATCCCAACCCAGCAGCAGCGCCACGACAATGAAGGCGATCTCGGCGGCGCCGGTCGAGAGCAGGAAGAAGCTGACATTGCGGATGTTGTCGAAGGTTACGCGCCCCTGGCTCACCGCCGCGTAGATGCTGACGAAGTTGTCATCGGCCAGGACCATGTCGGCAGCTTCGCGGGCGACATCGGTGCCCGAAAGCCCCATTGCGATGCCAAGGTCGGCCACGCGGAGGGCAGGGGCATCGTTGACTCCATCGCCGGTGACGGCCACCACGTGGCCCTCGCGCTGGAGCGCCTGGACCACGCGCAACTTGTGTTCGGGCGACATGCGGGCGCAGACGGTGACCGTCTTCATGCGCTCGCCAAGCTCGTCGTCGCTCATCTGCTGGATTTCGCGGCCCTCGATGGCGGTGGAGGCTTCGCCAGCGATGCCAAGCTGCCTGGCGATCGCGAGGGCAGTGGAGGCGTGGTCTCCGGTGATCATGACCACGCGGATACCCGCATCGAGACAGCCGCGGACCGCCGCGGGCACGCCTTCGCGCGGCGGGTCCATCATCGCCTCGAAGCCGACGTAGGTAAGGCCCGTGGGGTCGCGCGGGGGTTCCTCGTCCCGCCCCAGCTCGCCGTAGGCCATGGCAATGACGCGAAGGCCCCGCGCCGCGGCTGCATCGGCCGCTGCCCGCACCCGTTCGCGTTCGACCGGTTCGCGGCGGCCCGCGACGTGCATGGTGTCGCACATCTCCAGGACCCGCTCGGGGGCGCCCTTCACAAAGAACAGGCGCGTGCCGGCGATCTCGCGGACGGAGCCGGAGTAGCGGAGCTCTGGCTCGAACGGCACGTCGAAGACTGGCCGGTAGACCGCGCGGGTTGACACGTGGTCGATCCCGAACCCCTCGGCCGCCACCAGGAGCGCCGTCTCGGTGGGGTCGCCCTCCGGTATCCAGCCGCCATCTCCGCGCACCAGGCGCGCCTCGTTGGCGAGCACCCCCGCGATCAGCGTGAGCTGGAGCGCGCTGCCCTGGGGCGCCGCTTCGGCGCCCGGAACGTGCGAGCCATCGGCGGTCCACACTTCGAGCACCGTCATCTCGTTCTGGGTGAGGGTGCCAGTTTTGTCGGAGCCGATGACGGTGGTGCTGCCGAGCGTCTCGACCGCAGGCAGGTGGCGGATGATGGCCTTCCGGCTGGCCATCCGGCGCACGCCGATCGCCAGGGTGATGGTGAAGGCGACGGGGAGTCCCTCTGGTGTGGCCGAAACCGCAAGGGCCACCGTGACCTTGAGCATCTCCGAGCCCGGGTTGCCCTGGTAGATGCCGATAGCGAACGAAAGGATGGAGACGACGGCCACCGCGATGCCGATCAGCGCGGCGAGACGGCCCAGGCGCTGCTGCAGCGGCGTCGGGGGCGTCTTCTCGCGCCGCATGGTCTCGGCAATCTGCCCGACAGCGGTGGCGGGGCCGGTGGCGACCACCACGCCGCTGGCGCGCCCGGCGCGGACGATGGTGCCCGCGTGCGCCATGTTGAACCGGTCGCCGATGGGTGCGTCAGCCGGGGCGATGCCGGGGTGCTTGGCTGCCGCGGCGGATTCCCCGGTGAGGATGGCCTCCTCGATGAGGAGGTTCTGGGCATCGAGCAGGCGGATATCGGCGGGGACGCGCACGCCGGATTCGAGCAGGACGCGGTCGCCGGGGACGAGGAAGCGGCTCTCCACGTGGACCGGCTGGCCCCCTCGGACGACGACGGCGCGGTGGCTCAGGAGGGCGGAGAGCGAGCGCACCGCGCGCTCGGCGCCCGATTCCTGCAGGAGCCCGATGATGGCGTTGAGGAGCACGACCGCGAGGATGATGCCGGTGTCGATCCACTCTTCCAGCAATGCCGTGACGCAGGCCGCGGCCACCAGGATGTAGATGAGCGGGCTCATGAACTGGCGGGCGAAGATGACGAGCGGGCCAGGCGGGGCGGGCTCCGGGAGCGCGTTCTCGCCGTATCGCGCCAGGCGCTCTGCCGCCTCGCGCGGGTCGAGCCCGGATTCGGGCGAATCGACGGTGGCGAGGACTGCCGCCTCATCCATCGCGTGCCAGGGTTGGGCGCCGACGGGCGGCGTGCCGGCCCCTTCCGCCGCGGGGTTCATTGGCCGCAGAGGATGACCGGCAGGTCTGAGCGCTCGACTGTGCCGAGCGCGACACTCCCCAGGAAGAGGTGGAGGCTGCGCCCGCGCCCATGGGTGCCCATGGCAATGGCGCTCGCCCCGGCTTCGTGTGCGGCCCGGACGATGGCGTGCTCGGTCCGCTCGAACTCCTCGGCGCGGACCACGCCGACAGTCGAGGGGATGCACCCGGGGAGCATGGCCTGCGCCGCCCGGCAGGTAGCCTCGCTGCGCTCGAGCTCGATGGTCAGCGGCGCATCGGCCAGGGCCGGCACATACACGCCAATCACCGAGACGGGCATGCATGAGGATGCGAGGATGGGCCCCAGTTTCACAAACGCCGCGCGCGAGGCGGGGCTGCCGTCGGTGGTTATCGCCAGGCGGTAGGGATCAGCGGTCGAAGCGGGCCCGGTGGCCGGGCCGGTCACGAAGACGGGGCAGGGCGTCTTGCGGAGGACGTTGATGGCCGTGCTCCCGAAGATGGCGTGGCGCAGAGCGCCCACGCCGCGCGAGTCCATCGCGATGAGCGCGGCCCCGGCTTCCGTGGCCACCCGGGCGATCGCGGAGGCCGTGTCTTCATCCCTGCCGCGGCGCGCGACGATGACGCGCCCGGCGATCCCGTGTTCGGAAAGCGCCGCGTGGAGCGCGCGCTTCTCGTCGGCGTCGTCGTTCCCGGGGCTCTCGTGCTCATAGACGCGGCTCAGCGCGATTTCCATCCCGGCAGCGCGGGCAAAGGCAGCCGCGTGCGGGAGGACGTGGAGCGATTGGTGGGAGCCATCGGTGGTGCAGAGCATCAGCATGTCGGGTCCATCCTATCTTTCGAAGGGGTGGGGGGCAGCCCCACCCGGGCCTGGTGGGGGGTACCGCGTGGACGTTTCGGGGCGGAAGGGAGGGGGCCCGCCTCGACCGATGGGCGCCAACCGCGGAGCTTCCGCCGGGCGCGTGCGCCACACCATTGCCGGGGGTAGTCTACCGCTTATGCCAGCTACCGGCGGCGGTTCTCAATTCACGCCGGCTACCGACGAGCAGGGGCGCATCTCGCGCTACCGGGTCGAACTTCCGCGCGCCGGCATTGTGGAGACCGGGAAAGGCCATTTCGAGGCCACCGAATACGCGGAACGGCGCGCCGGCTGGGGCGGTCGCCTGCTCGATCTGAAGGACCGGGTCATCGGGAGCAGCGTTTCGAGCGCGCGGCTCGCGGAGCAGCGGCTGAGCAAGAAGGTTGCGCTCGCGGTCTTCTCCTCCGATGCGCTCTCCTCGACGGCGTATGCCACGCAGGAGATCATCCTGATCCTGGTGATCGCCGGCACGGCCCACATCGGCCTGAGCCTGCCGATCGCGCTGGCCATCACGGCGCTACTGGCGGTGGTCGTGGTTTCGTACAGCCAGCTCATCCGGGCGTACCCCACGGGGGGCGGGGCGTACATCGTGGCGATGGAGAACCTGGGGAAGGTAGCCGGGATCACGGCAGGGGCTGCCCTGCTTATTGACTACACGCTCACCGTTTCGGTATCCATCGCGGCCTCAGTCGAGGCGATCGTCTCGGCGGCGCCATCGATGCACGACCTCTCGGTCCCGCTGGCGGTGGGGCTCGTGCTCATCATCGCGCTGGGGAACCTCCGCGGCATCCGCGAATCGGGCACGGTCTTCGCCATCCCCACCTACGGGTTCGTCTTCATCCTGGGGGCCACCATCGTCGGGGGGATGATCAAGGTCTTCCTGAGCGATGACCCGAACATTCTGGAGACGGGCGACCCGCAGCGCCAGATCGAGCAGACGGGGAATGTGCTCCTGTGGTTCCTGGTCCTGCGCGCATTTTCCGCCGGGTGCGCGGCGCTGACCGGGGTGGAGGCGATCTCGAACGGGGTATCGGCGTTCAAACCACCGGAATGGAAGAACGCCATCATCACCATGGTGGCGATGGGCTTCCTGCTTGGCTTCCTCTTCCTGGGGACCACGTTGCTCGCCCGGCATTTCGGCATCGTCTATGAAGAGGGCGACCGCGAGACCGTGATGTCGCAGGTGGGCGCCGAAGTCTTCGGACGGAACCTGTTCTACTACATGCTCCAGGGGTTCACGGCGGGCATCCTCTTCCTGGCGGCGAACACGGCATTCAACGGTTTCCCGATGCTCGCGGCGGTGATCGCGCGCGATGGCTATCTCCCGCGGGTATTCCATCAGCGGGGGAACCGGCTCGTCTTCAGCTACGGCATCGCGGCGCTCACGGCCGGGTCGGTGCTGCTCCTGGTCGCGTTCAACGCGACGACGACACGGCTGATCCCGCTGTACGCCTTCGGCGTGTTCCTCTGCTTCACGCTGGCCCAGGCGGGC
>JBBIVC010000044.1:0-12084 GCA_037439905.1 Thermoflexus sp. | reverse complement strand
GGCGCGGCCGTCCCACTGGCCCGCATCTACGAAGACCCGGCGGTGCGCGAAAAGCTGCCCGCCCTCGTCGATGCCGCGTCCATCATCGGCGGAACGGCCATCCAGTCGCGAGCCAGCCTCGGTGGCAACCTCTGCAACGCAAGCCCTGCCGCCGATTCCTCACCGGCGCTGATGGTGCTTGGCGCCCGCCTCAACATCGCCTCGTCCTCCGGTCAGCGTGAGCTCCCGGTCGAGGAATTCTTCGCCGGCCCCGGCCGGAACATCCTCCAGCCCGGCGAGCTGCTCGTCAGCATTCGCATCCCTGCCCAGCCGGCACGCTCTGCCGCCTACTACCACCGCTTCATCCCGCGGAACGAAATGGATATCGCAGTCGCCAGCTCGGGTGTCCGCATCCAGCTCGCGGCCGATGGGGTCACCATCGAAGATGCCCGCGTGGCCCTTGGCGCGGTCGCGCCCACGCCGATCATGGTCCCCGCGGCCGCGGCTGCGCTGGTGGGCAGGCCCGCGGGCCCCGAGGCCTTCGCCGCCGCTGGCCAGGCCGCCTCCGATGCCGCCACACCGATCGATGACATGCGCGGCAGCGTCGCCCAGCGCAAGCACCTGGCGAAAA
The DNA here is from genome assembly GCA_037439905.1 of Thermoflexus sp. Taxonomy (GTDB): domain Bacteria; phylum Chloroflexota; class Dehalococcoidia; order Tepidiformales; family Tepidiformaceae; genus Amarobacter. Next base: position 11,474 of record JBBIVC010000044.1, on the reverse strand, counting down.
TTCTCACCATCCGGGCGCTCGAAGGAGCGCTCCAGCGACTCCGGGAGGCCCGCTAGCCCATGTCGAAGATGCACATCCAGGCTCGACTCAACGACGAGGACATCGAGTTCCTCGCCGAGCCCCGCCAGAGCCTCCTCGAAGTCCTTCGCGATGAGATTGGCCTCACCGGGACCAAGGAAGGCTGCAACAACGGGAACTGCGGCGCCTGCAGCGTCATGCTCAACGGCCGGGTCGTGAACGCCTGCTGCGTCCTCGCCGTCGAGACGCACGGCGCCGAGGTGACCACCATCGAGGGGCTGGCTCATGGGGACCAGCTCCACCCGCTCCAGCAGGCGTTCCTTGAAGAAGCGGCACTCCAGTGCGGCATCTGCACGCCCGGGTTCATCATGTCGGCCAAGGCGCTTCTCGACCGCGAGCCGAACCCCGATGAACACCGGGTGCGCTTCTGGCTCGCCGGGAACCTCTGCCGCTGCACGGGCTATGACAAGATTGTCAGAGCCGTCATGAAAGCATCCGCCCGGATGCAGGAGGCGAAATAACGTGACCACAGCCGAACGCCCCACCTATTCCGTCATCGGTACCCGTCCCATCCGCCCGGATGGCGTCGAAAAAGTGACCGGCAAGGCCCAGTACGGCGCCGATATCCACCTTCCCGGCCTCATCCACGCGAAGGTCCTGCGCAGCCCCCACGCCCACGCGCGCATCCTCTCGATCGATACCAGCGAGGCTGAGAAGCACCCGGGCGTGCTCGCCGTCGTCACCCACCGGGACCTCCCCAACGCCGCCGACAAGATCGAGGAGCTGGGCGAAAGCGCCGTCAACGTCAAGGAAGTGAGCGACAACATCCTCGCTTCCGATAAGGCGCTCTACCGTGGCCACGCCATCGCCGCTATCGCCGCCGCCAGCCCCCACGTCGCCGAGCTCGCGCTCGCGAAGATCAGGGTCGAATACGAAGTCTTGCCGCCCGTCCTCGATGTGCGCGATGCGATGCGCGACGATGCTCCGCTGCTCAATGAATCGCGCCGCACAAAAACGCTGATGACCGGCGAGCTGAGCGAGAAGCCTTCGAACATCGCGACCTACAACCGCTTCGCCGGCGGTGATGTCGAGGCGGCCTTCGCCAGTGCCGACGTCGTCATCGAACGCGAGTTCACTACCAAAATGGTCCACCAGGGCTACATCGAGCCCCAGACGTCCACCGCCAACTGGAACTCCGATGGCACGCTGACCATCTGGACCAGCACCCAGGGCGCGTTCGCCGTGCGGGGCCTCGTCTCCGAAGTCCTCAAGCTGCCCATCAACCACGTCAAGGTCGTACCGATGGAGATCGGCGGCGGCTTCGGCGGCAAGCTCCCGATCTACCTCGATCCCGTCGTTGCGCTGCTTTCGAAAAAAAGCGGCCGCCCGGTGAAGGCCACCATGAGCCGCACCGAGGTGTTCGAGGCCACCGGCCCCACCAGCGGAACCTACATCAAGGTCAAGGCCTCGGCGAAGGGCGACCGGCTGACCGCCGTCCAGGCCACCCTCTGCTACGAGGCCGGCGCCTTCCCCGGCTCCCCCGTCGGCGCCGGCTCCATGACCATGCTCTCCCCCTACAACCTGGAGAACTTCGATCTCCACGCCTACGACGTCGTGGTGAACAAGCCGAAGGTGGCGGCCTACCGCGCTCCCGGCGCCCCCGCTGCCGCGTTCGCCATCGAAAGCGTCGTCGATGAGCTTGCCAAGCACCAGAAGGTCGACCCGCTCGAATTCCGCAAGGTGAACGCCTCCCGGCAGGGCACACGCATGGTGAACGGCATCGCCTTCCCGCGCATCGGCAACGAAGAGGTTGTCGAGGCAGCCCTGAACTCGCCCCACTACCGCTCGCCCATCGAGGGCCCGAACCGTGGCCGGGGCGTCGCTTCCGGCTACTGGTTCAACGGCGGCATGCAGTCCAGCGTGGTGGTCGCCGTGAATACCGATGGCACCATCAACCTGGTCGAGGGCTCTACCGATATCGGCGGCACCCGGGCGTCCCTCGCCATGCAGCTCGCCGAAACGCTCGGCGTCCCCTACGACACCATCCGCCCCTCCGTGGTCGATACCGACTCCATCGGCCACAACGATGTGACCGGCGGCAGCCGCACCACGTTCGCTTCCGGTCTCGCCGTCTTCGAGGCCGGGATGGACATCCGCCGCCAGATGGTCGCCCGGGCTGCGAAGCTCTGGGGCGTCGCCGAGGAAGATGTCGTCTACGAATCCGGTGTGCTGCGTTGCCTCAAGGATTCCACCAGGCAGCTCACGTTCAAGGAGATGGCGGCCCAGTCGGCCCGCACCGGCGGCCCGATCACGGGCAAGGCCTCGCTCCTCGCGCGTGGCGCCGGTGGTGCGTTTGGCACCCACATCGTCGATGTCGAGGTCGACCCCGACACCGGGAAGGTCACCATCCTCCGCTACACCGCCGTCCAGGATGTCGGCACCGCCATCCATCCTTCCTACGTTGAAGGACAGATCCAGGGCGGCGCTGTCCAGGGGATCGGCTGGGCGCTCAACGAGGAGTACTTCTACGACGAGACCGGCCGCCTCGTGAATGCCAGCTTCCTCGACTATCGCATGCCGACCACGCTCGACGTTCCCAATATCGAGACGATCCTGGTCGAGGTCCCGAACCCGGGCCACCCCTATGGGGTGCGCGGTGTCGGCGAGGTGCCCATCGTGCCCCCCCTGGCTGCAATCGCCAACGCCATCGCCGACGCAACCGGCCATCGCTTCACCGACCTCCCGATGTCGCCGCGGCGCCTGGTCGAGGAACTCAACGGCCTCGCCTGATGGCCCGCGTCATCATCCCGGCGACCCTCCGCAGCCTCTGCGGGGGGTCGCCGCAGGTCGATGTCGAGGGAGCGACGATCGGCGCCGTCCTGCATGCGCTCGATGTCCGCTTCCCCGGTTTCTACGGACGAGTGGTCGAGGATGGCCGCCTCCGGCCGGAGCTGGCGTTTGCCCTGGATGGCGAGGTGGTAGCGCTCGGCCTGCACGATGCCGTGGCGCCCGAGACTGAGATCGCCATCGTCCCCGCGCTCGGCGGCGGGTGACGGTGGTGGGTCACCAGGGCTGGCCGAAACGCTCCCGGTAAGTGACTTCCTCCACCGGGCGCCGCCGGTTCTTCCCGTACCGGCGGTCGGGCCAGCCCATGGGGATGATCGCGTGCACCGCCATGTTGTCCGGCAATCCCAGGATCGGCCGCAGTTGCGCCTCCCGCGCCTTCCAGCGGGTGGTCAGGACCGTGCCCAGCCCCGCCGCCTCGGCCGCGAGCAGCAGGTTCTGGACCGCCGGGTAGATCGAAGCCCCCAGCGCGGCCATCGCCGCTTCTCCCTCTCCGAAGGCGTACTCCGAGCACACCACGATGAGCACCGGTACCTCTTCCCACGGGGTGCGGTCCGGTGCGCCCTGGCCGTATAGCCGCGCGCCAAGCTCGTCGAAGATCGCCCCGAGCTGCTGCTTGGTGGCGCGTTCGCGCACCACGATGAATCGCCACGGCTGGACGTTCCGGGCGCTCGGGGCCCGGGTGGCCGCGCGCAGGATCCGCCCGACCAGCGCATCGTCCACATCCTGCCCGGTGAACCGCCTGATGGCGCGCTGCCGCGCCATCAGGTCCTCGACGAATTCGAGCCTGGTGCCTGGTTCCATGTTCGCCTCGCACGGCGCCACGCCCCTCCCGCACCCGGGCAGGAGGGGCGTGGCGTTGTGTGACCGTCTACCCGCGGGGCAGCCCCAGCCCGCGGGTCGCGATGATGTTGCGCTGGATTTCGCTCGTGCCGGCCGCAATCGTCGCCGGCACCACCTGCATGTACTCCATCGCCGCGCTGTGCCCCAGCACCGCTTCCGGCCCCTCGAACTTGCGCAGCTGGCCGGTCATGCCGGTCACGTGCATCTTCGTCAACGCCACCCGCTGCGAAAGCTCCGACCCGTACATCTTGCACATGCTGGCTTCCATGTTCGGCACGCCACCCCGCGCCTGGATGGAGATGACGACGAACGAGAGCAGTTCACAGATCGCCGTTTCCACCGCCCGGTCAGCGATCTCCAGCCGGTAGCTCGGGCTCACCGGCTGCCCGGCGGCCGTCCTTCCCTTCACGTACTTCACCAGCTTCTCGACGTTCTTGCGCGCGGTGATCGCCCGGGCGATGTTCGATCGCTCGAAGTCCAGCGTTGTCGTCCCGACGTACCAGCCGCGGTTCTCCTCGCCGATCCGGTTCTTCACCGGCACGCGCACATCCTCGAAGAACACCTCGTTGAAGACGTGGCCGTTCGCCATGTTGATGAGCGGCCGTACGGTGATGCCCGGCGTCTTCATGTCCACCAGCAGGTAGCTGATGCCGCGGTGCTTCGGCGCATCCGGGTCGGTGCGCGCCATCATGAAGATCCAGTCGGCCCGGTGCGCGCCCGAGGTCCAGATCTTCTGACCATTGACGACATAATCGTCACCATCGCGCACCGCCCGTGTCTGCAAGCTCGCCAGGTCCGAGCCAGAACCCGGCTCGCTGAAGCCCTGGCACCAGGCGACCTCGCCCCGCAGCATCGGCGGCAGGTGTTCCGCTTTCTGCTCGTCCGTGCCGTGCAACATGATCGTGGGGCCCACCAGGTTCAGCATCTGGCGGCTCGTCGGCGCCCCGGCCTCGTGGAGCTCCTGGCTCAACACGAACTGCTCGAGCACCGACATGTCGGCCCCGCCGTACTGCTTCGGCCAGGCCGGGGCAATCCAGCCGTTTTCGGCGAGCTTATCGAGCCATACCTTCGTGCGGTTCGGGTCGCCGCCGCCTTCCATCATGGCCATCTCGTCCTCGTCGCCCTTCGAGTCCTTCAGCCAGTGCTCCTCGACGAACTTGCGGACCGTGGAGCGCCATTCGGCCAGCTCCGGGGTGTCCTGGAATCGCATGTGTGTTGCCTCCGGGAAGATGCCGCGGATTCTACACGCTCCCGGGCGGCCGCGATGGCTACCCCGGGCCGAACGCCTCCGCCGCCGCCTCGCCCGAGCGCACCGCCCCCTCGATGCACCCCTGGTGCGTCCAGTCGCCCGCGAACACCAGTGGCGGCCGCCGCTGGTACGCCGCCATCCGCGTGAAATGCCCCGGCGCCATCGTCGGGACCGCCTCCGCCCAGCGGATCACATGCCCGACGCTCCACGACTTCAGCGGGGGCAGGCCCGGCACGATTTTGGCCGCCTCGTTCCAGAGGTGCGCGGCGATCTCCCCGTCCGGCAGGTTCACCAGGTGCCGGTTGTATCGCTCGTTTCCACAGATCAACGCCCACTGCCAGCCCGGCGGGCACGCCCCCCACGCGCCATCGCCCGCCGATTGCCACTCGACGCTGGCCACCAACCCCATCGGCACTGGCCGCCGGTGCAGCCGCGCGGGTGCGGTCCCCGGCATGGCCAGGTACAGCCGGCACTGGCCGGTGTACGCGATGTGCTCGTAATTCAACTGGGCGACCCAGCGTGGCTCGATGGCCCGCGTTACAAACCGCCGCCCTGCCGGCGGGGGCACCGCCACAACCACTCCATCGAACTCCGTGCCCATGCTGTTCGCCACGACTTCCATCCGCATCCCACCCTGGCGAATCATCTCGACCCGCGCGTTGAGCCGCACCTCGAGGTGGCTCGCGACGCGCTTCCACGGCGCATCCATGCCCTCGGCCACCTGGAAGTACCGGGCGCGGCTTGCCGCTATCCACGAACGGAGGAACTCCGCCGATTGCTCCGACAGCGGCGCGAACAGCCCCTCGAACATCGGGCCGAAAAGGTACCTGGCCGCCGTGGGGCTTACCGGGGCCAGGTGCGCCTCCGCCGTCTCGTGGTCGTTGAACGTCCGGAACCCCAGCGGCGGGTACCCCTCGAGCCACTGCAACCAGCTTCGCAACCGCTCCCGTTCATCGGGCGGCACCAGGTGCTCCCCCGAAGGCGTCCGGGGCAGCCCGTTGCTGATATACACCCGGTCGCCCACGAGCAGCTCGGCCGGCCCGCTCGCACGCAGCGGCTGGAGCCGTTCCCGTTCCCGAGCTCCTCGAAGAGCGCGAGCGTACGGGTGTAGGCCGTCGTCAGCCACCCCGCACCCGTATCCACGTGGTGCCCGGGCCCGAAGTGTTCGGTGTGCGCGCGCCCGCCCACATATGGGTTCGCCTCGTACACGATCACCCGGTGGCCCGCCTTGGTTAGCCGGTAGGCGGCAGTCAGCCCCGCGGCGCCCGCGCCGATGACGGCAATGCGCATGTCTCGAGTATAAAAGCCCCGCAAAGCCTGCCCGGTGGGCGGCAAGCGAAGTAAGGGTTACAACCTCGCCAAATCAGGTACAGGCCCGCCGCCCCGGTCGTGGCGGGGACACGCTCAGCCGATGCCGAACCACGGCCCGCGCGCCAGTTCCGCCTCGCACACGCCGCGATCCTCCGGGTCCGCGACCTCAGCCATGAGCCGGAGCGCGGCCTCGCGCTGCTCGCGCGCCGCATCCAGATCGCCGGTGGCGGCCAGGGCGCGCGCAAGGGCTTCCCGCGCGAACACGCCATCCCAATCGGCCATCTCGCCGGGATGTTCCGCAACCATCGCCACGCAGTCCGCGGCGTGACGCAAGGCCACATCGGGCAGGCCTACAGCGAGCGCTGCGCGCGCGATCAGGTGCTCGGCCCGTGCCGCGTTCGCCACGGTGCCGCACTCGTGCCAGTGTCGCGCCGATGCGTAGGCGCCGTACAAAACCAGGTCGCGGTCGGGGCGCGGGCTATCCGGACCGACGCCCGAGTGGATGAGGTCCCATACCTCATTGTTGAACTCCACCCCGAACCAGCGGTGCATGTCGCGCTCCTCTACCCGCGCCCTCCCGGCATTTTGGGCCAGCGAGTGCCAGCCCTCGAAGCCGTAGCGCCGGGCGATCGCCAGCTGCGCGTCCCGGAGGGTGACGTTGCGCCGGCCTTCTTCGCTTTCGGTCAGCTGGGCGCCCCGCGGATGGTGCGCCACGAACAGCGCGACATCGGCCGGGATGCCCCGGTGTACGCCGCGCCGGAGGTCCTTGGCCTGCGCGCCCAGCTGTTTCAGGCTCGGGTTCCCGGGAAGGGGGATCACCTCGCCCGCATGGCGAGTGTGGTCATGGTCCGCGGGTGTGTCTTCGGGCGTGCGGTCCTGAGATTCGGTTGACTGTCCCATCCTGTGCTCCTGCGGCAGTCCCGCGTCCGCTGAACCGGGACCGCAAGAGTGGTCCAGGAGGTCGGATACCGGAAGCCAGGTGCACTCGGTGCTTGCCGCGGACAGGAGGCGCCCTGGTGCGCGCTGGCGCGGATTCTCCATTCCGGGCTACCGGGAGTCAATACACGGGCCGCTCGTCCCCGGGCGGGCCACCGCGACCCCTACTCCATCTCCCCCCAGTTGCGGCCCTGCTTCAGGTCCACCTTCAGGGGGACCTTCATCTCGAGGCTCGCCGGCATCAGCCGCACCGCCAGCTCCTTCACCGCCTCCACCTCGTCCGCCGGGCACTCGAAGATGAGCTCGTCGTGCACCTGGAGAATCATCCGGCTGCGAAGGCCACGTTCGCGCATCTCGTCATCCACCCGGATCATCGCAACCTTGATGATGTCGGCCGCGGTGCCCTGGATCGGCATGTTGATGGCTTCCCGTTCCGCCGCCGACCGCACCTGGAAGTTCGTGCTGCGGATCGCCGGGAGGTACCGCCGGCGTCCAAACAGCGTCTCCGCATACCCCTTCTCGCGCGTCGCTGCCAGCGTCGCGTGTTGCCACTCAGCGATGCCCGGGAATCGCCGGTAATACGTCGTGATGAACGCCTCTGCCTCTTCCCGCGTCATCCCCGTGCGGCTCGCCAGCCCGAACTCTCCCATCCCGTAGGCGATGCCGAAGTTCACCATCTTCGCCGTGTCCCGCATCTGCCGGGTGACCTCCGAAGGGTCGACCCCGTAGACGCTTGCCGCCGTCGCGCGGTGGATGTCCTGGTCGGCGAGGAACGCCTGGATCAGCCCCTCGTCGCCCGTGATGTGCGCGAGCACCCGCAACTCGATCTGCGAGTAGTCGGCGGCGACGAGCCACGGGTCGTCGAAATACGCCGCCACGAACGCCCGCCGGATGTCTCGGCCCGTATCGGTGCGCACGGGGATGTTCTGAAGGTTTGGGTTCGTGCTGCTCAGCCGCCCCGTCGAAGCCACCGTCTGCTGGAAATCGGTGTGAATCCGCCCGTCTTCCGCGATGGCGCCAGGAAGGGCGTCGGTGTAGGTCGACTTCAGCTTCGTCAGTTCGCGGTACTGGAAGATCAGGTCGATGATCGGCGCCACCGGCCGCAGGCTTTCGAGCGCCCGCTGGTCGGTGCTGTAGCCCTGCGTGGTCTTCCGGGTCTTCGGCAGCCCGAGCTCACCGAAGAGCACGTCGCTCAGCTGTTTCGGGCTCCCGATGTTGAATTCGTGCCCGACCATCGCATAGATCTCCCGCTCGGCCTTCTCGATGTCCACGGCCATGGCGCGCGAAAGCTCACGGAGCACCGCCACATCCACCGCAATCCCAACCTTCTCCATGCCGTACAGCACCCGGATGAGCGGCATCTCCATCTCCGCGAAGAGAGGCCACTGGCCGCGTTCGTTCAGCTGCTCCTCCAGCTGCGGGCGGATGCGCAGCAACATCTCCGCCTGCTGGCAGGCATACGGCGCCACCTCCTCGATCTCGGCCTGCGAAAGCGCGACCTGGTTCCTTCCGCTTCCCGTCAGCGACTGCAGCGTGGTCATCTGGATCCCCAGCCGCTCGTTCACCAGCGCCTGCAGCTGCGACGATGTTTCGCCCAGGAGGAACGCCGCAATCGCCACATCGAACTCGTATCCTCCCAGCGTCATCCCATTTCGATCGAGCTGGTGGAGCACATACTTCGTGTTGTAGACCGTTTTCTTCAGCGCCGGGTCGGCGAGAATCGGCCCCAGGCCATCCCGCACCACATCCAGGCTGAGCTGCGCCGTATTGCCATCGATGCGCGGCGCGTGGCCCACCGGCACGTACCATGCGCGCCCGGGTTCGGTCGCGAACGCCAGGCCCAGCACCATGGGATGCGACGTATCTCCGGTCGTGGAAATACTCGCGAACCCGAAGGCGCCCGCCTCCCGGAGTCTCGCTGCCAGCTGGCCCAGCCCCTCGGTGGTGGTGACCGTCACGTACTCCGTGGCCACTTCTTCGCCCGTGCCTGCCGCCGGCCGCGCGGCCCCCAGCACCTCATCGAGCCGCTGCGCCAGCACGCGGAATTCCAGCTCGCGGAAGATGGCGGCCACGCGCTCCCGGTCGAAATCCTGCACCCGGCACGAATCCAGGTCGAATTCGATCGGCAGATCGGTCCGGATCGTCACCAGCTCCAGGTTGCGGAACGCGATCTCCTTCCCGTCGAGCAGCTTCTGCTTCAACGCGCCCCGGATCAGCTCGATGTTCTCGTAGATCTGGGGAACACCGCCGAACTGGCGGATGAGGTCGGCAGCCGTCTTTTCGCCGATGCCCCGAATGCCCTCGACGTTGTCGCTGGTGTCCCCCTTCAGCGCCTTGAAGTCGATCATGTACTTCGGGCTGAAGCCATACCTTTCCGCTGCCCGCTGCTCGTTGTAATCCACCGTGTCGCGCTGGTAGGGCCGGAACATGAAGAGGTTGATGTTCGGACCGATGAGCTGGACCAGGTCCGTATCCAGCGTCGCGATATAGGTCTCGACGCCCTGCTCGGCAGCCTTCCTGGCGATCGTGCCCGCCACGTCGTCCGCTTCGTATCCCGGCACTTCGAAGATCGGGATGTTGAACGCGTCCAGCAGCTCGCGCACGCGCTCCATCTGCCGGAGGAGCTCCGGCGGGGTCTCGCGGCGGGTCGCCTTGTACGCCTCGCTCGCCTCGTGCCGGAACGTCTTCCCGCGCGCGTCCCAGGCCGCGCAGATGTGGGTGGGCTTCAACTGATCGAGTACCCGTATCAGCGTCTCCGCGTAGCCGTGAACAGCGAAGGTAAGCTCGCCCTTCGAGGTCATGAGCGGGTGATCGGAATTCGCGAACGCGAAGAACGCCCGGTAGAGGATGCCGTGCGAATCGAGGACGACGAGGCGTGGCTTGCCGGGAGCTGCCGGTGGCACGAAAGGGATTATAGGGGGCCGCGAGGTCTCACGAGCGCGCGAAAACCGGGCTCCTTCCGGTACGCGGCGTCTATGGGCCAGGATGGTAGAGTGACGCCGTGGCTTGCGCTGCCGCGTCACGGCGCTGACTCGCTAGCATCCAGGAGGTATCACCATGGACTTCCGGCTCACCGCCGAACAGGCGGCCTTCCAGCAAGAGGTAACGGACTTCATCGCGCATGGTCTGCCCGCCGGTTGGGATGCGGAGCACGAGTCGCTCGAGGACCGCCTCGCGGTCGAACGCGACATCATGAAACGGCTGGCCGCGAAACGCTGGCTCGCGCTGCCCTGGCCGAAGCAATACGGCGGCCTCGGCGCATCGCCCATGCAACAGCTGATCTTCAACGAGCAAATGGCCTACCACGGCGTCCCCGGCACTGTGAACATGGGCGTCGCATGGGTCGGTCCGGTCGTCATGCTCTATGGCACCGACGAGCAGAAGGAGCGCTTCCTCTCCCGCATCGCCGATGGCACCGACCTCTGGTGCACGCTGTACAGCGAGCCCGGCGCTGGCTCCGACCTCGCCGCGATGCAGACCCGCGCCGTCCGCGATGGCGACGACTACATCATCAACGGGCAGAAGATCTGGACCACCTTCGGCCATTACGCCGATTGGGGCTGGCTCGCCGCGCGCACCGACCCGGACGCCCCCAAGCACAAGGGCATCTCCACGTTCGCGATCAAGATGGACACGCCCGGCATTACCGTGCGCCCCCTGACGAACATGGCCGGCACGCACGAGTTCAACGAGATCTTCTTCGAGGATGTCCGCGTGCCCGCCGCCAACCTTGTCGGCGAGGAAAACCGCGGCTGGTACAACGTCGCCGTCGGCCTCGATTTCGAGCGCTCCTCGATTGGCGCCACGTCCAATGCTCGCCGTACTGTCGATGACCTGGTCGCTCACATCCGCCAGTCCCGTCTGCGGGTCAGCGATGCCATCCGTCATCGCCTCGCCGAGCACGCCATTGGTGTCCAGCTGCTCCGGAACATGGCCCATTACATCGCCTCCCAACAGGAGAAGACCGGCATCGCACCGACGCGCGAATCACAGATGGCCAAGCTCTTCGGGGCGGAGATGCAACAGCGGATCGCCGCCACGGCTGTCCAGGTGTTCGGCATGGAAGGCCAGGCCGCCCGCCCGGGCTCACCCGCGCTCCGCTACCACTACGCCCTCCTGCGGAGCGTGGCCAACACCATCGAGGGTGGCACCAGCGAAATCCAGCGCAGCGTCATCGCCACCCGTGGCCTGGGGCTCCCGCGCGAATAGTCGCGACAGGAGAGGGGCGGGGCCAAGCCCCGCCCCCTCGAGCTACTTGAACCGGTAGGTGATG
>JBBIVC010000043.1:0-12093 GCA_037439905.1 Thermoflexus sp. | reverse complement strand
CGAGATGGCCGTGTCCATGGCCGCGCTGCTGCACTCGCAACCGAGGCTCATGTTCGCGACCTCAATCGAGGCGGAGTTCGCGGCGACATAGTCGATGCCCGCGACGATACACGACATGTAGCCGCTGCCCTGGCTATTGAGCACCTTCACCGCCCAGAGCCGCGCCCCCGGCGCCACGCCCACCACGCCGATGCCATTGTCGAGGGCGCCGATTGTGCCGGCGACGTGCGTGCCGTGGCCATTGTCGTCGGCGCCACCGCTACCGCAGCTCGCCTTCAGTGGGCTGCCGCCGCTGCAGTTGGTGCTGCGGAAGACGTTCAGGTCCGGGTGGGTCGCGTCAATCCCGGTGTCGATGACGGCGACGTCGACATCGACCCGCCAGTCGTCGACCCCATCGATGTCGATGTTCGTGTTGCCGGGCGCGAAGATGCGCTGGATGCCGGTCGGGGTCTCCTGGCCGGCGATGGAAACGACCTGGTCTTGCTCGATGGAGACGACGCGCGGGTCGGCGCGGAGGGCGGCGAGCTGGGCGGGCCCGAGCGGGGCTGCAAAGCCGTTGAGCGCGTGGGTGTAGACGTGGTCGGGCACCGCGCCCCGGGCGATCGCCAGGCCGGCTGCATCGGCGCCGGGCTGGAGGACGACGATGTAACGCGCCTGGGCCGAGGGCGGCGCGGGCTGGCCGGCGCTGGTGGGCGCCGCGTCGTGCTGGAGGGCGAACGCGCCGGAAATCAGCAGCGCGCAGAGGACACCGAAAAGTCTGGCCATGGTGGGGACCCCAGGGGCGATGACACACACTCCAGCCCCGCAGCGGGCCGGGTGGCGGCGTTCCGACGTCGTGCTTGTTCCCTGCCCGGGCGCGTGCCCGGATGCCCCATTGTATGCATGCGTCAACAGCGCGCGAATGCGGGGAGACCCGTGGAGATTGCGCGGCTCACCCCAGCCCCGCGAGGAACCGGTCCACGCGGGCGTTGTAGGCGGCGGCTGCCTCGTAGTAGACGTTGTGGGGGGCGCCCTCGATGACGTGGTATTCGGAGTGGGGGACGAGCCGGTGGAGGTTCTCGGCCCAGGGCACGAGCCGGTCGAGGCCGCCGATGACGATGAGCATGGGCGAGGTAATGCGCGGGACGCCCGCTGCGAGCTCGGCGGGGTCGCCGAGGAGGCCACGGGTGGCGGTACGGGGATGGCGGAGCGCCTCGATGCGCGTGGCGGTGGAGCGGATGCGGAGGTAACGCTCGTACATGCGCGGCTGGGCGGCCTTGAAGCCATCGGTGAGCGAATCGCCGATGGGGAGGAACAGGGTGTCCTTATCGAGTGGCGCCGCGGGAACGCGTGGGGCGGCGTCGCCGGTGGGGATGCCCATGCCGGAGGGGATGAGCGCCCGCGCCTCGCCCGGGTGGCGGACGGCCCAGCGGATGATGGTGTTGGCGCCCATCGAGTTGCCGGCGAGGATTGGCCGTTCGATGCCCATCGCGGCGAGAAAGCCTTCGAGTTCGTCGGCCCGGTTCGGCTCGTCCTTGTCGCGGGGGCTGTTGCTGGAGTGGCCGTGGTTCACGCTGTCGTAGGCGATGCAGCGGTAGCGGTCGCGGAAGTGGGCGAATTGCTGGAACCAGGCTTCGGCGCAGGAACTCATGCCGTGGAGGAACACGAGGGGCTGCCCTTCTCCCTCCTCGACGTAGTAGATGTCGGTGTCGCCGACTTCGATCCAGGGCATGGCGTTTTCCTCCCGGGAGCGGGTGCGCGCGGGATCCTACGCCAGCCGGGACGAGGCCGCCAGCGGGTCAGGGGTCTTGTCTTGCGGCGAAATCGGCGATGCGGCGGAGGACCACGGCAAGGGCCTCGGCCTCGGATTCGGTGAGGAGGCTCGCGAAGTACGCGTCGACACCGCGGAGGTGGACCGGGGCGGCATCGTGCAAGCGGGCGAGCCCGGCGGGCTCCAGGTTCACCCAGCGGCCGCGCCTGTCCCTGTCGTCGGGGGAGCGGCTGACGAGTCCGAAGTCGCACATGCGGTCGACGAGGCGGGTCAGGCCGCTCTTGCTCAGGAGGACACGCTCGGCCAGGTCGGTCATGCGCAGCCGGTGGCCCTGGGCTTCTTCCAGGTGGACGAGGACGTCGTACCAGGTGAGGGGCAGGGCCTTTTCGGCTTCCAGCTCGGCTTCGAGGAGCCGGATAACGTGGGCGTGCGCTTCGAGGAAGGCCCGCCATGCCTGCATGCGAATGCCACTCACCACGTGGTCATGGTCGGTGGGGCGAAAACGGGCAGCAACGGCCGGAATGCCCGGTAATCAAGGCCATATGGCGCACCGGTCAGCGTGTGGCTGGCGCGGGGCTCGCCGGCGATGCGGGGGCCGCAGCGGGCAACCCGGGGCTCTCCGCTTCGAGGGCGGCCTGGCTGGTGGCATCGATCGCGCGGAGGGCCCGGCTCATCGCGAAGATGGCCAGGGAGAGAGCGGCAGTCACGACGGAAGCGATGGCGACTGCCGCCGGCGCGCCGAAGGCCTCGGCCATGGCGGCGACCGGGACGGTTCCAAGCGGAGTCAGGCCGAAGGTCATCATCATCAGGCTCATCACGCGGCCGCGGACCTCATCCGGGATGAGGAGCTGGACCACGGTGTTGTTCATGGTGGTGAAGATGCTGGCGAAGACGTCAGCGATGAGGACCAGGGGGAGTGCAAGGAGGAACCAGGGGCTGATGGCGAAGAGGAAGAGGGCGCCGGCGAAGGCGAGGAGGCTGGCCATCATGAGGCGGAGGCGGCGCGGGGAATCGCCTCGCCAGGCCACGTAGAACGAGCCGAGGATGCCGCCAACGCCTGCGGCAGCCTGGAGCAGGCCGAGCCCGCCGGAGCCTTTGTGCCAGATGTCCTCGGCAAAGACCACCAGGAGCGCCTGGAACGGCATCGCCAGGAGGATGGGCACGATACTGAGCACCATCAGGGCGCGGACGGGAGGATCGCCGGCGACGTAACGCATGCCGGCCCAGAGCTCGGCGAGGACCGGCCTCTGGCCCATGCCCGGTACCGGCGGGGACTTCGTAACGCGCGACATGGAGAAGAGGGCGAGAGCGTACATCGTGACGGCGACGACGTAGACCCAGCGGACGCCGGCCAGGGCGATGATGAAGCCGGCGAGCACCGGCCCGACCACGCGGGCGGCGTTCATGCCGCCCATCTGGAGCGCCATGGCGTTCCCCAGCCCCTGGCGGCCAACGATGCTCACCACGATCGCCTGGCGCGCCGGCATGATGAACGGGAAGGTGCAGCCCATGAAGAACACGACAACGAGCAGGTGCCAGAACTGGAGCTGGCCAGTGACCAGCAGCACCAGCACTGCCAGCTCGTTGGCGACGAGGATCGACTGGCCCGTGAGGATGAGGCGGCGCTTTTCGACGCGATCAGCGATGACCCCGCCGAACGGAGAGACGATGAGCATGGGGATAGCGACGACCAGGTTGATGAGGCCGAGGGCGAACTCGCTCTTCGTGAGGTCGTAGGCCAGGTAGGAACGGACGACAAACTGGCCGTTCATGGCGAAGAAGAAGGCGATGTTGCTGGCGTAGAGCCAGCGGAACTGCTGGTGCTTGAGCGAGGAGAAGGCGCTGGACCGCGGCGGGCTTGAGAACTCGGAGAGTGGCGCCATCTCGTTAGGCTAGCACGAAAGACCCGGCCGGGATGCTGATCGACGACAGGCGTTAAGGCTGACGTTCACGTGCGCGTCACGTTTCATGGGTATACTCACCGGCACACACCCACCACCCAGGAGTTCATCGTGGAATACCGCCACCTCGGCCGGTCCGGCCTCCAGGTTTCTGTTGTCGGCCTTGGCTGCAACAACTTCGGCATGCGCTGCGATTTCGATCAATCGAAGGCCGTGGTCCACCGGGCGCTGGACGCAGGGATCACGCTGTTCGATACGGCCGATGTTTACGGCGGCCAGGGCCGTTCGGAAGAGTTCCTCGGCAAGATCCTGAAAGGCCGCCGCCAGGACGTGGTCATCGCCACGAAGTTCGGGATGAAGATGGGGGAGGGCCCGCACAAGAGCGGGGGCTCGCGCAAGTACATCATGTCGGCAGTCGAGGACTCGCTGCGGCGGCTCGAAACCGACTACATCGACCTTTACCAGATGCACCGGCCAGACCCGGAGACGCCGATTGAGGAAACGCTGCGGGCGCTGGACGACCTGGTGCGGTCGGGCAAGGTGCGCTACATCGGGAATTCGAACTACGCGGGCTGGCAGGTTGCCGAGGCGCATTATGTGGCCAGGCAGGCGAACCTGACGCCGTTCATCAGCGCTCAGAACGAGTACAACCTGCTCGACCGGCGGATCGAGGCTGAGCTGGTGCCAGCGTGCAACAAGTTCGGCTTGCAGATCCTGCCGTATTTCCCGCTCGCCAGCGGATTCCTGACGGGCAAGTACCGCCAGGGGCAGGACCTCCCGGCCGGGACCCGCCTTGCCAACGCCGGTCCGATGGCTGCCCGCGTCCTGACGGACAAGAACTACGAGATGCTCGGCAAGCTGGAGGCGTTCGCGGACGCGCGCGGCAAGAGCATGGTGGACCTCGCGATCGGCTGGCTCGCGAGCCTGCCGCACGTCGGCAGCGTCATCGCCGGGGCGACGAAGCCGGAGCAGGTCGACCAGAACGTGGCCGCCGGGGCGTGGAAGCTGACGGCGGAGGAACTGGCCGAGGTCGACGCCATCAGCAAGCGGTAGGCTGCCGTTGGCCGTTGGCCGTTGGGGCCTACGGCGTTTCGTCCCAGCGGGAAACCATGGTTGCGAACTGCCGTCGCACTTCGGGCACCGCTTCGCCAGCCAGTTCGTCGAGTTCGGCCAGCCTGCCATCCAGGTAGTCGTTCGCCGAGGCGACGCTCGTCACGTCGTCGCTGGCTGCAGCCTCGTGGAAGAGGGCCGACGCGAGGACGCCCGGGTCGGCCGCGATGGCTGCCCGGGCGTCTTGGTGTGTTTCGAGTATGCGGTTGTAGATGCGGGAGAGCTGCCGGAGGCGAGGGTCGCTGGCCATGCGCTCCCCCTGCGGCGCGTTAGCGGGCTGCTTCTTCGCGCGGGGTGGGCGGCTTGATCTTGCTGTAGCAGTTGCTGCAGTACACGGGCCGCTCGCCGCGCGGCACGAACGGGACTTCTGTCATTTGGCCGCACTCGGCGCAGCTGGCCGGGTGCATCTGGCGCGGCGTCTTGCCGCCGAAGCTGGCGAAGTTGCCGTAGCGGACGTAGCCGTCGTTCTGTTCGAGGGTGCTCTGGCTGGAGCGGCGGGCCGAGCGGCAGGACTGGCAGCGGGTGGGCTCGTTCATCAGCCCCTTGTTGGCATAGAACTCCTGCTCGCCCGCGGTGAACACGAACATGGTGCCGCAATCGCGGCAGCTGATTTGCTTGTCGGCAAAGGCCAAGGGGAAAGGACTCCTGTTATCCGCACCATGCGGGACTCATCTTCCATGGTAGCAGATGGGGGAAGGGCGTTTGGGCTCTCAGTACCGCCCGCCCAGCTTGCGGTGGTCCCAGCTGTACACGTCCACCGGCTTCACGCGGATGACGACACGCTTGCTGGCGACCTTCAGGGCAGCCTCCGGGGTGTCGGTCGGGGCGGGGATGCCGTTGTACTTCTCGCCCACCATGCCCATCACCTTCGCGCAGAAGGGGGTGTCCTCGATGATCTCGGCGTCGCCTTCGATGACGAGGCCGCGGAGCTCGGAGTAGGCCTTCCCGGCTTCGAGCATGCAGGTGATCTTCGGGTTGCGGCGGAGGTTCAGGACCTTCTGGCTCTTGGCGAAGGTGGTGAAGTGCACTTCGCCGTCGATGAGCACGTACCACATCGCCACCAGGTGGGGGTACCCCTTCGGCCCGATGGAAGCGACCTGGAGCGTCCACCCGTCTTCCAGGAACTGCTTCTGTTCCTCAGGGGTGAAGGCGATTTCGGAGCGGCGGCTGGGCATGAGGGCTTCTCCCGCGGAGTAAGATTCGTGCGAACAGTAGAGCCGCTTCGCGCGGCCGGGGCAAGGAGACTCGCAATGGCACCTTCGTTCGAACACGGTCCGGGCGCACGCGAAATCCAGGATCGGTTTGATACGCGCCGCCTGGCCGACGCCATCACGCGCACCACGGTGCATGATGAGATCACTGACAGCGACCGTGCGTTCATTGAGCGCATGGACATGTTCTTCATCGCGACGCAGGGCGCGAACGGCAACCTCGACTGCTCGTACAAGGGCGGCGAGCCGGGGTTCGTGCGGGTGCTCGACAAGCACACCATCGCGTTCCCAAATTACGACGGAAATGGCCAGTACATGACGACCGGCAACATCCTGGAGACCGGCAAGGTCGGCCTGCTGTTCATCGACTTCCAGAACCAGTGGCGGATGCGGCTCAACGGCACGGCCACGATCGACTTCGACGACCCGCTGAAGGCTGAGTGGCCGGAGGCGCAGTTCGTGGTCCGCGTGAAGGCGGAGGAGGTGTTCCCGAACTGCCCGCGGTACATCCACAAGATGGAGCTGGTGGAGCGATCGGTGTTCGTGCCAAGGGCGAACTGCGAAACGCCCGACCCGGACTGGAAGGATTACTTCGAGGACGCCCTGCCCGAGGAGCAGAAGGCCCGGCGAGCGGCGCGCAGGAGCCGGGCGTGAAGGACGGCCACGCGCACATCCCGGAGTTCGGCAAGAAGTTCAGTTTGCGGGGTGTGGACCCGGACGCCACGAACGGCTACACGAGGGAAGAAGCGGAGGAGGAGATCGTCGGCCTGCGGACGCGGATCAACGAACTGCAGGACGTGCTCTATGCCGATGAGCGGTACGCGATGCTGGTAGTGCTCCAGGGGATCGACACGGCGGGCAAGGATTCGACGATTAACAGCGTGTTCAAGGAGGTCGGGCCGATCGGCTGCCAGGTGGCGAGCTTCAAGGTGCCGACCCCGGAGGAGCTGGCGCACGACTACCTCTGGCGGTATCGCCACAAGATGCCTGAGAAGGGCCACATCACCATCTTCAACCGCTCGTATTACGAGGCTGTGCTGGTCGAGCGGGTGAAGAATCTCGTGCCGAAGGAGGTGTGGCAGCGGCGCTACCAGGACATCAACGAGCTCGAGGAGTACCTGGTGCGCAATGGCACCATCGTCATGAAGTTCTTCATGGTCATCTCGAAGGACGAGCAGCGGGAGCGGCTGCAGGAGCGCATCGACAACCCGCGGAAGCAATGGAAGTTCCGGCTGGGCGACCTCGACGACCGGAAGCTCTGGGACGAGTACATCGAGGCGTATGAGGATGTCATCGAGCGCTGCAACACAAAGACGGCGCCGTGGCACGTGGTGCCCGCCAACAAGAAGTGGTACCGGGATATCGTGGTGGCGAAGGCGCTGGTGGAGAAGCTGGAGTCGCTGGACCTGCGTTACCCACCGGCGGCGCCGGAAGTCCTGGGCCTGAAGGTGGAGTAGGCGGGCGTTCCAGCGCTGGCTTCAGGTGCAGACCTGGCCGGGTGGACAGGGCGTGGGCGCCGGGGGAGCGGTCTCAGCGGCGGGCGGGATTGTTGGCACGAGCGTCGGCCCGCCGTCCGGGGCCGGGGTGGGACCGGGCACAGTCCGTGTTGGCGTGGGTGTCACCGTGGGAGACGGCTCGACAACGCGAGTTGGCGTAGGGAACTGGCGACGGCGTCGTCGCTGCCGTTGGCCCGGGCGGTGGCGGGGTGGGAGTCGGGCTTTCGGCAGGAGGCTGCGAGGTAGCGGCAGCGCCGGCTGTGGCCGTGGGAACGGTTGCATCCGCCGGAGAGGCGGGAAGTGTGGGCGGATGGGCCGGTGTCCCGGGTGGCGTGGGCGTGCCGGTGATTGCCGATCCGCCGGCTCCCCCGGTCTCGGTGGCGGCATCGGGACTTGCCGGCGCCGCGGTTGCCGTAGCTCCGGGGCCCGGCGCGCCACCGGCGCCAGCGGAGTCCTCTCCCGTGCCGCCGATCACCAACACCAGGGCCCCGGCCAGCAGGAGAACAGACGCAAGCGCGGCTGCCGCCACGGTTCTCCACGGCATGCGGGTTCGCGGCGGCACCCTGGCGGAGCCTGGCGGCGGGGGTAAGGCGGGCCCCGTTTCGGCGGGCACAGCCGGGACCTTGCCAACCCTGCCCCGCGTTTCTTTGCCCGGACGCCCGGCTTTGGTGGAGATCTCCCCGGGGACCAGCGCCAGCGGGTCTGCCACCGACCCGTAGACGCCCGGGAGCAGGGGGTGGCCCGGGAGGCCCAGCGCGGGCGGCGGGGTACTGCTGTTCAGCGCCCGCTCGATCATGGTATCGAGCGCCCCGGTCCTCAGTTCCGAGAGGAAAGTCGCGAGGGCAGCCCCTTCGATACAAAGGAACGCGGCATGGTCGCCTCGTTCTATCCGGAACACCGTGTGTCCCCAGTTCGAGAATTCGGGGCGGGCACTGAACCCCGGGCGGCGCACGCCGACGATCATGTCGCCAAACGCCGATCGCCGAGGATTTCGTCCGGGGCGCGCGGACCGCAGTTCACGGGGCGCGGCGAGAGGACCTGCCATTGCGGCGCGGAGCAGGGCGGCTCGCTGGCCGGCCCGAGTGGCATCGAGGTGGTGGCAGGCAAGGTCGACCGACGCTCGAACCAGGCCAGTCAGAGATGCGCTGCCGCCCGCCGCCAGCGGGAATGCGTGGTTGCTGGCCGCCGCGTAGCTGTCGAACCCGAACGACACGGTGCGGTGCAACCGGTATCCAAATCGCTCCTGCCCGGGCAACAGCCGCGCCGCGAGACGGGGCGGGTGCTCGCCGGCGGCGCAGGCGCGGACGCTGCCGACAGCGAACAGGGCGGCGAGCCGCAACCGCTCGCCGGTGAGGTACTCACCGCAGAGTTCGAGGCGGCCCGGCCGAGGACGAATGTAGATTCCAAGGGAGCCGGGTCCCTCGATCAGGCGCGCCAGGATCGGCCCGAAGGTTTGCGCATAGAGCGGCGCGAGTTCGCCCGCGCGCTCTCCGGGAAGCGCGACATTAATGTGGGTTGAGTATCCGACCAGGCGGCAGGCTGTCCCGAGGGCGCGCTCAAGTTCCTGCTTTCCCCTGGCCGCCCACGCAACCACTTCATCGTCGAACCCCGCTGCTGTGGCTACCGGCGGAGAGGCAGTTTCCGCCTCCATCCCGTCGGCCGTCACCACCAGCCCCGGCCGCAACCGGTACGCGTTGGCATCGCCGGGGTCGAGCCGGAGCCCGTCCCACGGGATGGAGTGGATCAGCGCGCGAAAGTCCAGCTGGCGGCCGGCTGCGCCAAACACCTGGTACTCGTGCTCCACCCCGATGAGGGCGCCCGGGGGCAGGACCGGCGCTGGAGCAAGCGGCCAGCCGGGGTCGTTGCTGGCCGCGACGGCATCCACATCAGTTGTAAACAACACCGGCCGGCCCCGTTCGCCCGCCTGTTCCAGCGCTAATCGTCGAGGACGCCAGGTTCGTCGACCGCTATGCCTCCAACCTCACCTTCCGGCCGACGGAGGTTGGCCTTGGACGAATTGAGGTTGGACCTTTCCGTTGCTCCTCCAGGCTCGCCCTGTCCGGAGCCGGTCGACCGCTCGGAGGTGTTCGATTTCGAGCCCTTGACCGTCGTTTCGTTGCCCGCGCCGCCGTCTTCCGCCTCCCGCGCCACGTTGGACTTCGACGAATTGAGGTTGATCGCCCGCTGAACGCCCTCTTCATCGATGGCGATGGCGCCGGCCCCGGCCGCGGTCCGTTGAACGCCTTCCTCGCCGATAGCAACGGCGCCTCCGCCGGCTTCGCTCTGTGCTCCCGAGCTCAGTGTTTCCTTCTCGCCCACGGTCGAGACCCCCTTGCTGCTGCAATGCCAGTTGCAGAGAGAAGGATATGCCTGCCGTGCAAGAGGCCCGCACCTCAGTGACTGCTCAGAGCGCCCGCATGCGGTTGTTGCGGGGTTTGCTCTCCACCTCCGCCAGGCCCAGCGCGGCGAGCACCGGCGGCACATACATGCCGAACCGGCCCCGGTAGCCCTTGCGCAGCCCGTACCACCCGCCCACGGGGTTGTCGGCCGAACGCCCCCACGCTTCCACGGTCCCTTCGGCCGCCGGCTTCTGCTCATCGGCGTTGCCGAGCAGCATCCAGTCGCCATGGGCCTTCAGCATCGCGTGCAGGTCCTCGATGCAGCGCAGGTGGTACCGGAGTTCAGTGGTGCCAGCCCGGACGACCAGTGCCGGCGGTTCGAGCGCCGGGTCCCGGTAGGCGATGAACTGGGCTCCGCCACTGGGTGTCGTGAGCAGCCACGGATTCTCTGTCAACAGAGGCAATAATCGGCTGGGCGCACCAACCGCGCGCCACGTTATAGGCCGCGGTGGCCGCGTCCAGTACACATTCGCCCCATCCCGCGTTTCCGTCGCCCTCCATCTCGCTGGATACTACGCTCTATGCCGCTCCTCGATTGGCCGCGCTGGACGTTGTGGTTTCTGCTCGTGCCGCTTGGCTGGCCCGTGCTGATGATGTTCGGCTTCGTCGCAGTCACCAAAGTGACCCTCATCGGAATCTTGCTCAAGGAGATCGTGAAGGGCTTTGGCTCGCTCTTTCGACGCCGCGCGGCCTAGCTGTAGTTCCCAGGCTCCCCTTCTGATTCCACGACCTCGAACGCTGCCGCGCGCGTTCCTCCGCAGCGCGGAGTGTCGAGAACGCGCCCAACTCATCAAAGACGTGCGGCCGCTTCGGGCGGGATTGCCCGACGACCCAACCGCTTCGCGACTTCAAAATAATGTAGTCCACGCGCTACTCCTCAGGGGCCGAAGCCACCCCGAATTCCTCGCTGCTCCTCTTGCCATTTGCGCTCTGCCGCGCTCGAAGCCTCTCTTTCGCCCGCAGCCCGAGCCCTGTTTCCCTGTAGTGCCAGTGACTACGAAGAATACACTCGCCATGCATGGCTGAACCCAAGGTCGTTGCCAAGCAGGATGATGGGCAGTTGAGGCCCGTCGGCACTCCCCGGGCACCACGGAACGCACGGCCATCCCGCGAGCTACGCGCGATGGGGGTAGACTTGGAAGCGATCCGCCACGTGTGGGCGGAGGGGACTATCCTCGGCTGGCGTCGCGGATTGCGCCAAACACCACGGGGAACAGTTCGGCAGCGGTCTGAGCGACGTGCACCGGATCGCGATAACTCCCAGCAGTTAGCGCCCACTTGACTATGTCAGTGGCGGCGAAGATGCGAGCGACCGTCGGGTCGTTGGTAGTGATATTGGTAGACTTTTCGTCTGCCATGTCTGTCCCTCCTATGGAGGCGAGTACTCTAGCAGGCGACCCCATGACGACGCAACTTCGCCACGAGCCGCACTTCCAAGCCGTGCGAGGCACCACCATGGGACCTCCGTTGGACAGAGGCAGGGGCGGCACTGATCACGCTTTCCACTCCCCTGCCTGCGCTCTCTCCCAGCCGCGAACACGACGATGTCGTGGTAGCGGCTACCTGAGCGCAAGCAGGCGAGGGGGCGAATCCGTGAGCAACGTCCACTCGCCCACACCAACCTTGGAGAATCGATCCGGGAAGCGTTGGAGTGTTTGCACGACGCTGGCGTAGTTGCCCCGGTGGGTTTCGCCCTTCAGCTTGCCCGCTCGTTCCAAGATTCGGACCATTTCCGATGTGCGCATCTTGCCGCCATGGGCACGCAGGATGGCTTCGCAGCCGTCAGCAATCGTCATGGAGCGAAGGTTCGCAAGAGGGGGCTGGCCCTCGGCTGGCGCCGATACCGGAGATCCTGCGTAGCGGTCGTACATCTCGATGAAGCCCTCGATCTTCGAAATCTCAGACTCCACGGCCTTGAGTTCAGTGACTAGGGCCGTCCGCCTTTCTAGCAGAACATCCCTGTCATGGCGGGCGCTAAGGAGAACGGTATTCTCCATGGCTTTCACCTCTTCCGGTGTAGGAATGCGCCCCGCCCAGGACTCGAACCTGGAACCTTGACTTTGGAAGAGTCGCGCTCTGTCCGTTTGAGCTAGCGAGGCGTGATCGGAGTGTAGCAGTCGACTAGCAAGACCTGTCAACCGTTTACCCCTGCTCTTAGTGTAGCACGCTCAGATTTTGCTACTGTGGGGCTTGACGCCTCGGCCCTGCCATAACGGACGATGGGCA
>JBBIVC010000042.1:0-12385 GCA_037439905.1 Thermoflexus sp. | reverse complement strand
CGAAGCGGCCGGAGGCGACCTGCTTGATGGAGCTGCGGCGGGAGTCGCCGTTCGCATCAGGCACGAACCGGCGGCGGTCCTCTCCGCCTTCGCCGGTGTTGCTGCGTCCGCCGATCCGGTTCATCGCGATCGCCAGCGTCTCGTGCGCCTCGGCGCTGATGGAACCGTAGGACATGGCGCCGGTCGCGAACCGCTTGAACAGGCTCTCGGCCGGCTCGACCTCGTCGATCGGGATTGGCGGCCGGTCGGGCTTGAGCTCGAACAGCCCGCGAAGTGTGGCCATTCGCTCGCTCTGCTCATCGACAAGGCGGCTGTACTCCCGGAACACGTGATACTGGCCGGTGCGCGTGGCGTGTTGCAGTTTGAACACGGTATCCGGGTTGAAGAGGTGGTACTCCCCGTCCCGGCGCCACTGGTACTGCCCGCCCCACTGCAGCTCCCGAAGCCCTCCATCGCGGGCAGGGAAGGCTCGCTGATGGTGGGCCAAGGCCTCGACGGCCACCTCATCGATGCCGATGCCGCCGATCCGCGAGACCGTCTTGGTGAAGTACCGGTCCACGAATTCCTCGGAGAGCCCGATGGCCTCGAAGATCTGGGCGCCGCGGTAGCTGTGGATCGTCGAGATGCCCATCTTCGACATCACCTTGACCACGCCCTTCTTGATCGCCTTCAGGTAGTGGTGGTGCAGCTCTTCGACCGGGATCGCCGGGTCGATGTACCCATCCTTCTGCACCTGTTCGAGCGAGTCGAGTGCCAGGTACGGGTTGATGGCGCCGGCGCCATAGCCGATGAGCAGCGCGAAGTGATGAACCTCGCGGGCATCGCCGGTTTCAACCACAAGGCCCACACGGGTGCGCTTCTTCTCGCGCACGAGGTGGTTGTGGAGCCCGGCCACAGCCAGCAGCGTCGGGATGGGGGCGTGCTCCTCGTCCACCCCCCGGTCGGACAGGATCAGGATCTTGGCGCCGTTGGCGATGGCTTCATCGGCCTGCTGGTAGATGTGGTCGAGCGCGGGAGCCAGTCCGGCCGGGCCGGCCTTGGCCGGGAAGAGCATTGGGAGGACTGTGGCGCCGAGCGCATGCTCCTTGAGCGATTTGAACTTGGCCAGCTGCTCGTTATCGATGAAGGGATTGTCGAGGCTCACCAGGTGTGAACTCTCGGGAGTGGGATGCAGCAGGTTGCCCTCGGGCCCGATGACCGTCTTCACGGAGGTCACGAGCTCTTCGCGGATGGCGTCGAGCGGCGGGTTGGTCACCTGGGCGAACAGCTGCTGGAAGTAGTTGTAGAGCGGTTGTGGCCGGTTCGAAAGCACCGCGATGGGGGTGTCGGTCCCCATGGAGCCGATGGCTTCCTCGCCGTTCTGCGCCATCGGCCCCAGGACGTACTTGTAGTCCTCGATGGTGTAGCCGAACGCCATCTGCAGGCGCAGGAGCTCATCGGGTGGCGGGGCCGGCGGCGCCTCCACCTCGGGGATCTCATCGATGTGGAGGAGATTCGCCTTGAGCCATTCCTCATAGGGGTGCTCAGTGGCGAGCTTCATCTTCAGCTCGGTGTCATCGATGATGCGCCCTTCCTCGAGGCTGACCAGGAACATCTTGCCCGGCTGCAGGCGCCCCTTGTGGAGGACGCGCTCGGGCTCAATCGGGAGCACGCCCACCTCGGACGCCATAACCACAAGGTCGTCCTTCGTGACGTAGTAGCGCGAGGGGCGCAGACCGTTGCGGTCGAGCACCGCGCCGATGTTTTTCCCGTCGGTGAAGGCTACGGAGGCGGGCCCGTCCCACGGTTCCATCAGGCAGCTGTGGTATTCGTAGAAGGCGCGCTTCTCCGGGGGCATGGACTCATGGCCCTGCCATGCTTCGGGGATGAGCATCATCATGGCGTGGGCGAGCGGGCGGCCCGCGAGCACGAGCAGTTCCAGCGCCTCGTCCAGGCTGGCGGTGTCGCTCCCGTGCTCGTTGATCACGGGAAGGATCTTGTGAATGTCATCGAAGAGGGGCGATTCGAACAATGCCTCGCGGGCGGCCATCCAATTGCGGTTGCCACGGAGCGTGTTGATTTCGCCGTTGTGCGCCACCATCCGGTACGGGTGGGCCAGCTCCCAGCTGGGGAAGGTGTTCGTGCTGAAGCGCGAATGGAACATCGCCAGCGCGCTCACCATCAGGGGATTGCTCAGGTCCGGGAAGTACTGGCGCAGCTGCATGGCGGTCAGCATCCCCTTGTAGACCATGGTCCGGCACGAAAGGCTGGGGAAGTACATCCACTCGGCATCGCGGATCCCCCAGCGGTCGATGGCCTTTTCGAACCGTTTGCGGATCACAAAGAGCTTGCGCTCAAAGTCGTCGTCGCTCGCCACGCGCGACCCGCGGCCAACAAAGACCTGGAAGATCGCCGGTTCCGCCTCCAGCGCGGTTGCGCCCAGCATCGAGTTGTTCGTTGGGACCTCGCGCCACCCGAGGAGGTGCTGGCCTTCTTCCTCAACGATGGCTGTGAACAGGGCCATCGCCTGGGCCCTCGCGCGGGGATCATGAGCCGTAAAGAAGAGGCCGGCTCCGTAGTGGCCGGCCTCTGGCAGCCTGATGCCAACCTGGGCGCACTCGCGCCGCAGAAACTCATGCGGCATCTGCACGAGGATGCCCGCGCCATCGCCGGTATTGGGCTCGCTGCCGGATGCACCGCGGTGGTGCAGGTTTTCGAGCGCTGTCAGGCCATCCTGCACCACCTGGTGGGAGCGGTGGCCCTTCAGGTGGACGACGAACCCCACGCCGCAACTGTCACGCTCGAAGTCCGGGTGGTATAGCCCTTGAGCGGACGGCTTCCCTCGTTGGCTCATCGTCCTCTTCCCCCCAAAGATTGCAGTCTCAAAATGGCCCTATCTCCCGCGAATGCCACGGCCCCCGGGGTACCGGCGAATTCGCCGCCCACGATTGTGAAAACATTCGCAAAGTCAGGCGAACAGGTGGGTGAGCTTGCAGTATAGCAGCCATGTCAAGGCATCCGTCGACCCCCGGATTTTCAATCCCATGCATGCCCCTGGCCTATCCATCGCGATGCCATGCGTATACTTGGTTCAGCTTCTCACCGGCAGGCACCCGATGACCGAGTCGTACTGGACCCCCGAAACCGTCGAGGAGATGGTCAGCGCGCGAGCGAAGATCCTCGGGCCTGCCGTCTGGGCGGCGGCCACGCCCGACCCACGCCACCTGATTTCGTTCGCCGGGGGCCTCCCGGATATCCCCTCCCTCCCGGGCGAGCAACTGTTGCGAGCCGCCCGCACCGTCATCGACCGCGAGCAGAAGGAGGCCCTGGAATACGGCGGGACGTTCGGGCCTCTGCCGCTGCGCGACGCGATCGCCGAGCGCTCCACGCGGATCGAGGGAGTCCCCGTCACCCGCGACAACGTGCTGATCGCCAGCGGTTCGGCCCACGCGATCGGCATGGTGTGCGAGACGCTGCTCGACCCCGGTGATTATGTCATGGTGGAGAGCCCCAACTTCCCGGGGAGCATGCGCACCATCCGGTCCTTCGGCGCTCACCAGGTCGCCATTCCCATGGACGAGCACGGGATGCGCACCGACGTCCTCGCTGCGGAGCTCCGCAAGCTGGCCGACCAGGGGAAGCGCGCGAAGTTCGTCTATTGCATCCCCAACCACCAGAACCCCGCGGGCTGCACGCTTGCCCTCGAACGGCGCTACGAGCTGCTGGAGATCGTGCGCGAGCACCGCACGTTCGTGCTGGAAGACGATGCCTACGGGGAGCTCTGGTTCGAGACGCCACCACCGCCATCGATTTTCGCCCTCAGCAACGGAGACCACGGCATCAAGGTCTCCAGCTTCTCGAAAATCATCGCCACGGGGCTTCGAATGGGCTGGATCACGGGGGCTCCGGCGCTCGTGTCGCGCATTGCCGCCCTCCGTTACGACATGGGCAGCAGCCCCTTCCTCGGCCGCGTCATCGCGGAGATGATCCGCAACGGCGACCTCGACCGGCACATCGAGAATCTCCGGGGCATCTACCTTCGGAAGCTCGAGCGAGTTGAGGAAGCCCTGGCCAGGTACTGCGCCGACTACTGCAGCTATGTGCGCCCGCTTGGTGGTTTCTTCCTCTGGCTGCAATTGCGTCCCGGGATGAGTTCCCGCGATGTCCAGCTCGCTGCAAACGAGCGCGGGGTCATCGTGGGGCAGGGGCCCCAGTTCTTCGCCGATGGGCAGGCCACCAACCATCTCCGGCTCGCCTTCAGCTACGTCGCGATGGAAGAGATCGAGGAGGGAATCCACCGGCTCGGCGAAGCGATGGCCGAGGTGGCGGCGCGAACTGCCGCGAAATAGTCCCCGGGCGCCAACAACCCTGCACCGGTAGAATCGCCGCCCGGGAGGAAACGCCATGCACAAGGCCACCGTTGGGAGTGTCGAAATCACGGCACTGCTCGATGCCCCCATCCTCATGGACCCGCGCCAGTTCTTGCCGCAACACGCGGCTGCGTTCATGGCCGAGTTCGGGCACCTGGCCGATGAGCGCGGCCTCATGCAAATGGCGGTTACCTGCTACCTGGTCAGGTCATCTGGTAAGACGTACCTGGTCGATACCGGTCTCGGGCCGCGCAAACGGCCGGGATTCCCGGGCGGCAACCTCGACCGCGCCCTCCGGGAAGCCGGCATTTCGCCAGCAGAAGTCGATGCGGTCGTCCATACGCACCTCCACATCGACCACGTCGGATGGAACACGGTCGACCGCGAAGACGGGCGCCGCGAGCTGTTCTTCCCGAACGCCCGGTTCTTCATTCAACGGGCCGAATGGGACTACTGGATGACTCCCGAGCAACTGGCGCAGCCCTCGAATGCCCACCTCGTGGAGTGCGTCGAGCCGTTGCGGCACTCCGGCCGCATCGTGTTCATCGAAGGCGAGCAGCCCATCGACGAACACCTCACGTGCGTCCCGACTCCCGGCCACACGCCGGGCCACGTTGCCATCGGCGTGGTGTCGGCGGGCGAACGGGCCGTCATCATCGGTGACGCCTCGCACCACCCGGCCCAGCTCATCCACCCCGAGTGGTCGCCGGCGTTCGACACCGACCCCGTGCAGTCGGCGGCAACGCGCGAGCGACTGTTCGACTGGGCCATCGCCGAACAGCGCACCTGGATCGCCGGGCACTGGGAACACCCGGGCCTCGGCCGGCTCGTGCGATTGGATGGCAAGCGCGTGTTCCGGGCGCTCTGACCGCAAGAGGCGGGCGGGCCGCCTACTCCGCGAACTCGGCGGCCGGGGAAGCCCATGCCCATTGAGCCCTCCCCCGGCCTGGCCGCTACCGGCTCGTATAGACTGTCGGGAACACCGTCTGGCGAGAGCGTGAGATGCAGATCGTCCCCGAACCAACCGATGTCATTCCGTTCCCGGCAATCGAGCACACCCTGTCGAATGGGTTGCGCGTGATCGCGCTGAACACCGGCTACCCCAACCTGGTGTCGCTCCAGATCCCGGTGCAGACCGGGTCGCGAAACGAAGTCGAGCCCGGGAAGTCCGGATTTGCGCACTTTTTCGAGCACATGATGTTCCGGGGCACCGAGCGTTACACGGCCGCTGTCTACCAGGACATCGTCACCCGCGCCGGGGCCCGCCAGAACGCCTACACGACGGACGACTACACGAATTACCACCTCACGTTCGCAAGGGAAGACCTCGAGACGATCCTTGACATCGAGGCCGACCGCTTCATGAACCTGGCCTACAGCGAGGCCGATTTCAAGACGGAAGCCCGGGCCGTTCTCGGCGAATACAATAAGAGCGCCGCCGACCCGCTCACCAAGCTCATCGAGGTCCAGCGCGACCACGCCTTCACCACTCACACGTACAAGCACACCACCATGGGCTTCCTCGCGGACATCGAGGACATGCCGAATCAGTTCGACTATTCGAAAACGTTCTTCCAGCGCTGGTACCGCCCCGGCTACACCACGGTCATCGTGGCTGGCGACGTCGACCCCGAGGCGGCGGTGCGCCTGGTGGAGAAGCACTGGGGTACGTGGCCCGGTGGCTCCACGACGGCCATCGAAATCCCCCAAGAGCCGCCAGCCACCGCGCCGGTCGTGGTCCATCACCGCTGGGCTTCGCCAACCCTCCCCTGGGTGTCCGTCGCCTTTCATGGGCCAGCATTTTCGGCGGCCGGCAAGGACTACGCCGCGTTCGACGCGCTCCTCGACCTCCACTTTGGCGAGACCTCCGACCTGTACCACCGGTTGGTCGAGAAGGAACAGGTGGTCGACCAGCTGTTCCCCTACCTGCCGGCGCAGCAGGATCCAGGATTGGCAACGGTGTTCGCCCGCGTGAAGCGCTTCGACGACGCGCGCTATGTGCGGGACGCAATCGCTGAGACGTTCGCGCTCGCGCGCCGCCAACCGGTGAGCGCGAAGCGCCTGGCAGAGGCGAAGTCGCACAACCGATACGCCTTCGTGCGAACGCTCGACAATTCGGAGTCCATCGCCGCCACGCTCGCTCGCTTTGTGCGGTTCGAGCGGTCGTACTCCACGATCAATCAGCTCTTCCGCACCATCGATTCCCTGGAGGTCGCCGACCTCGAGGCGGTCGCCGGGCGCTACCTGCGCGACGCGAACATGGTCGTTGCGCTGCTCTCACACGAGGCGCCGGGGCCCGAGTTGCTCGAGCCGCCCTCGATCGAACCGGGCCCGGAGCCCGAGGTCGCGCCCGTGCGCATGCTTTCGCTCCAGTCAGCCTCGCCGCTGGTGCGCTTCAAGCTGCTTTTCGAGACCGGGTCGGCCGACGACCCGCCCGGCAAGGAGGGCCTTGCCGCACTCGCCGCGGCGATGATCGCGGAAGCCGGCAGCAAGGACCTGACATACGACGAAATCACCCGTGCGCTCTTTCCGCTCGCTGCCACGTTTTCGGTCCAGGTCGACCGGGAAATGACAACCTTCACCGGCGTGGCGCACGCCGATACGGTCGACCAGTTCCTGGGTATTGCCCTTCCGCAGTTGATTCGGCCCGGGTTCCGCGACGAGGATTTTCAGCGGCTCAGGGCCATCCAGCTCAACGAGCTTGTGCAGGATCTTCGCTCCAACAACGAGGAAGAACTCGGGAAGGAACGGCTCCAGCAGCTGCTTTTTGCCGGCACGCCCTACGGCCATCCCACCCCAGGGACCGTGGCCGGGATCGAGGCGATCACCCTGGACGATGTCCGGGCGTTCGTTGCCGCCCATTACACCCGGGGCAACCTGGTGGTGGGCACAGCCGGGAACGTGCCGGCGTATGTGGTGACAGCGCTGCAGCGCTCGCTGGCCGCCCTTCCGGAAGGCGGGGCCCCCGAGCGCAGACTGATCGTGCCGCGCCAAGTGGCAGGCACCGAGGTGGAGATCATTAGGAAGGACACCCGCTCGGTCGCGGTGTCGTTCGGCCACCCGATTGAGGTCCGCCGCGGGCACCCGGACTTCGTGGCGCTGTGGCTCGCGCGCGCCTGGCTCGGTGAGCACCGGGCTTCGAACGGGCGCCTGTACAACCGCATCCGCGAGGTCCGCGGGATGAACTATGGAGACTACGCCTACATCGAGGCGTTTCCGCGCGGGATGTACCAGTTCTTCCCGGATCCCAACCTGGGGCGCCGGGCTCAGCTCTTCGAGGTCTGGCTTCGGCCGCTGCGGCCCGAGCAGGCGGTCTTTGCGTTGAAGTTAGCCTTGTACGAGCTCCGAAGGCTCGTCCAGGATGGCATCTCGGAAGCTGAATTCGAAACCACGCGAGCGTACCTCGCGAAGAACGTCTTCGTGATGACCAAGACCCAGGACCAGCAGCTCGGCTATGCGCTCGACAGCGACTGGTACGGAATCCCGGAGTTCACGAGGTACATCCGGGACGAACTCGCCAGGCTGACCGCCGAGCGTGTAAGCGACGTGGTACGACGCCACCTCTCCTGGAACAACCTTCAGGTCGTGATGATCGCGGCCGACGCGGAAGGACTGCGCCAGCAGTTGCTATCGCCGGAGCCCGCGACCATCACCTACGACGGCGAGAAGCCGGAGGATTTGCTGGCCGAGGACCGGGTTGTGGGCGCCTATGAACTTGGACTGACGCCCGAGAAGATCCGCATCACCAACGTGGAGGACGTGTTCGCCTCCTAGGCGTGCGCACAGGGTCCGCGTGGCTGTGCTACAGTCCGCGCCATCTCGCAGGCTCCGGGGGGAGATGGCGCGATGAAGTTTGGCATCTTTTATGAGATCTCGGTCCCCAGGCCCTGGGGGCCAACCACTGAGTACGAGGTGTATCAGAACTGCCTCGAACAGGTCCGGCTCGCCGACGAGCTCGGGTTCGACCAGGTCTGGGCGGTCGAGCACCATTTCCTCGAGGAGTACTCCCACTGCTCGGCGCCGGAGATCTTCCTGACCGCCTGCGCCATGCAGACCAGGAACATCCGCATCGGGCGCGGGATCGTCGTCTGCGTCCCCCAGTTCAACAACCCGATCAAGGCCGCCGAAGTCGCCGCGACCATGGACATCGTCTCGGGAGGCCGACTGGAGTTCGGCACCGGGAGGTCGGCCACCTGGACGGAGCTGGGTGGCATGGGCGCCGACCCCGACGAGACCAAGAAAACGTGGGATGAGTGGACTCGCATCATCCCGAAGATGTGGACGCAAGAGCGTTTCCGCTATGAAGGCCGCGCGTTCAGCATGCCCGAACGCGCCATCCTGCCCAAGCCCTACCAGAAGCCACACCCGCCGATGTGGGTCGCGGTGACCAGTCCGGGGACCGAGCTCGACGCGGCAGACCGCGGCATGGGCAGCCTGGGACTCACCTTCGGCGGCTTCCAGGAGCAGGAGAAGAAAATCGCGGAGTACCGCCGCCGGATCAGGTATTGCGACCCCGTCGGCTCCTTCGTGAACGAGCAGGTCAACACCGTGAACTTCCTCTTCTGCCACGAGGACAATATGTACGGTGCCCGGACCGGGCAGCGCCTCGCCGGGACCTTCAACTACCTGGCCGAGCAGTTGCTGGCGGCCCGGCAGGCATACCCCACGCGCTCGTACCCTAACCTCGGACTGCTCCCCGCGTTACGCCGCGAGGCCACGAGCTCGCCCGAAGGCCAGATTCCCGAGGGACTTTGCATCGGTAACCCCGACCGCATCGTCGAGGTCATCCGGAAGTGGGAAGCCGTGGGTGTGGACCGCATCAACTTCCTGCTGAACGCGGTGGAGACGGTGCCGCAGGCGGAGGTCCTCGCGAGCATGCGGCTCTTCGCCAAAGAGGTCATGCCGAAGTTCGCCGGGAGCCGGGCTGGCGCCGAGACCGCATCCGTGGCCGGAGGTGACTGATGCCACTCGTCGGGACCAGGCCAGCAGCCGACCTCGCCAGCGGCCCCCTCGTCACCGCGCCATCCGCGGAGCGCCTTGAACTCCCGGGCGCGGGCATCCTCCAGCTGATGTACGAAATCGACTCGGCGGCGATGACTTCGCTCCTGCCACCGGCGCTCCATCCAACCATCCCGCCAACACTTGTCTTCACCATCACGAAGGTTCCCGGGGGCCCGTTCGGTCCCTTCGTGCTGGCCGAGGTGAAGGTTGGGAGCCGCTCCGGGGCCCGGCCGCGCGGGCTCCTCGTTCGGGGCTACTGCGACTCTGCAACGGCCATCGAGGCGCTGGCAGGCCGCTGGGGGTATCCGCTCTCGCTGGCTGAGTGCGCGTTCGCGAAACGTTACGACCGGGTCCAGGCGAGCGTTGTTGCCGGGGGCGCGACAATCCTCGATGTGGCACTCCTGAACCCTGACCCCATCAGCGGCAACGACGTGCAGTACCTCGCAAACCTGAACGTGGCGCGCATGGTGCGCGAGGGAGCCGAGGTTGCGCGACTCATCCAGGTCGACCCGGATTACGCGTTCCACAGCGCCGACCGGGGGAGGCCGCTCCTCGGCGCCTTCGATGCCAGCGCCTGGGGACTGGCCGGGGCCACGCCGTACTACCCGGTCTCGGCCTCCTACTGCGTCGCCGACATCACCCTGCCGGAGATCCGGTATCTCGTCGACCCGGCGAAGAACCCGATCGCGGCGGTTGAGCGCGTCTAGTCCCGGCTGGTCCCCTCCGAGGGAAGCCCTTCCCCGGCTGTCGCGAGGCGGGCGCATCGCCATCAAGATGGACGACGGCACCGAGTTCATCGCCGGCCCGGGGGACGTCACCTCCCTCCCCAGCGGTCACGACGCCTGGGTGGTCGGCGACGAACCGGTGGTAGTGGTCGACTGGTACGGCGCAACTAACTACGCCCGCGGCGGCTGATGCCCGGCGGACGCCCCTACCGCAGCTGCGCCGCGAGCTCCCCGGGGGTTCGGGCAGGCATCTTGCAGGTCATGTCCTCGCACACGTAGGCGAGCGCCTCCCCCGTGGGCTCGCGCCCCTCGAAGATCGGCAGGCCTTCGCCATCGGTGCTCGGAGCGATGACCGTCCACGGCAGGAAGCGTTGAGCCACAACTCGCTCCAGGGGCCGGCGCAGCCCGGCATCGCCAACGATGGCGATCTCCCGGTGCGGCGAAAGCGCGAACTCCATCGCTTGCAGGATGGTGCCGAACCCGGTGACCGCCTGGAGCAGGTGATCCGCCACATTCGCAACGACCTCCTCCACGATGCGCTCCCATGCGGCCGGGCCGTAGTAGCGGCCCATCCACAGCGCCAACAGGGCGGCGGCGCCGTTGCCCGAGGGGGTGGCCGCATCGAAGAACGGCTTCTGCCGCACGATGAGCGCCTCGCCGTCGTCCGGCGTCTCGTAGAAGCCGCCCCGCTCAGGGTCGCGGAACCGCCGAAGGATGGTTTCGAGCAAGTCCCGCGCCCACTCCAGCTGGCCGATGTCCCCGGTGAGCTTGTAGAGCTCGACCAGGCCGAGCCCCACATAGGCATAGTCCTCGAGCATCCCATCGACCCGGGCCAGGCCACCCTTCCACGTGTGGAGCAGCCGCCCGTCCTTCCAGCACGCTTCACGGAGGAAGGCGGCGAGCCGGACAGCGGCAAGCCCATACTCGGGCTCGTCGAACACCCGCGCCGCTTCCGCGAAGGCGGCCAGCGCCAGGCCATTCCACGATGTGAGTACCTTGTCATCGAGTCCCGGGCGCGCGCGCCTCCCTCGTTCGAGGAGCAACCGCGCCTGTATCCTGTCGATGCGCTCAAGTAGTTCCCCTTCATCCAAACTAAAGCGTGAAAGGAGCGCTGCAAGGTCCGGCCGCGCGCTCAGGACATTGCGGCCGGTCAGCTCCGGGTGGTGCGGGTCGTGGAAATTGCCCTCCCCGGTGAGCCCGTACCAGTCGATGGCGAAGCCGGCATCCTCACCCAGGGCCTCGCGCACCTCGTCGAGCGTCCAGACGTAGTATTTGCCCTCGATCCCTTCGCTGTCGGCGTCGAGCGCGGCATGGAAGCCGCCAGCCGGGTCCTGCATTTCACGCAGAAGGAAGTCGAGCGTCTCCCGCACGATGCGGGCGAGCCCCTCATCCCCGGTGACCTGGTAGGCGTGCAGGTAGAGCCGCGCCAGCTGCGCGTTGTCGTAGAGCATCTTCTCGAAGTGCGGCACCATCCAGCGCTCGTCGACGCTGTAGCGGGCGAACCCGCCGCCGAGCTGGTCGTACATGCCGCCGGTGGCCATTGCCCGCAGCGTGTGCAACACCATCTCCAGCGCTGCCTGGCCGACCTCGCTCGCCGATCCCTCCCGGTGGTGGACCGCGAGGAGGAACTCCAGGTTCGAGGGGCCCGGGAACTTCGGCGCCGTGCCGAAACCACCCCAGGTGGTGTCGTAGTGCTCCGCCATGCGCTCAACTGCCGCATTGGTGGCCTCATGGGAAATGGACACACCGGGACCGGCCACCCGCGCCGACGCCTTCTGCAGGTGTTCGGTCAGGCTCTGTGCGGACTCGAGCACCTTCTCCCGCTCCCCTGTCCACTTTTCGTGCAGGAACTGGAGAACCCGCGGGAACCCCGGCCGCCCGTGCCCGTCTTGCGGGGGGAAGTATGTCCCCGCGTAGAACGGCCTCCCGTCCGGCGCCATGAACACGGTCATCGGCCACCCGCCCGACCCGGTGAGCGCCTGCACCGCGGTCATGTACACGCTATCCACATCGGGGCGCTCCTCCCGGTCGACCTTGATGTTGACGAAGTAGCCGTTCATCAGTTCGGCCGTCGCCGGGTCCTCGAACGACTCGTGCGCCATGACGTGGCACCAGTGGCACGAGCTGTAGCCGACCGAGAGCAGGATCGGCTTGTCTTCGGCGCGTGCTTTCGCGAACGCCTCCTCGCCCCACGGATACCAGTCCACCGGGTTGCCGGCATGCTGGAGGAGGTAAGGGCTGGTTTCGTTGGCAAGGCGATTGGGCATGCGATCGAGCGTACAGGATCCGGCGCGACCGCTTGCATCGCTA
>JBBIVC010000041.1:6645-12459 GCA_037439905.1 Thermoflexus sp. | reverse complement strand
GCGCCGGCTTCGGTCGATGGCCTCAGAGGTGCGATGGCCACGAAATTCTTTCCTGCGCCCATCCGCGACGTTCTGGACTCCCGCAGGAGCCTGTTCCGCCGTCACCGCCAATCCCACGCTGCCGGAGACTATGTCCAGCTCGCGAAGGGCGCCCTCGATTTCGCGCTCTATCAGCGTACCCTGCCGTGGGACCATGCCGCGGGAGCGCTCATCCATGCCGAAGCCGGGGGATATTCCGCCCGGCTCGATGGGACGCCGTACCGGCCCCTTCACCGCGACGGCGGATTGCTCGCCGCCCCCGACCGCTCCACCTGGGACTACGTCCACCAGCTCCTCTTTCGTCCTGGCTAAGGGAATTCCCGCATTCTTGCAGCGTGGCCGCGGCAGCGGGGCCCACTGTGAATGCACTCACAGAGCACCGCCACCGCCGCCGGTAGATTGGATGGGCGGCTGCCAGGTCACCGAACCGTCAGACCGCGGGAGATCCTTCGTTGACCACCTCCGCCCTCTCAGCCGGCATCGATGACCTTACCACGGTGCCGCGTGCCCTCCTCCTGATCGACGTCGCCGGCTCACTTCGGCTCACCCGCCAGCTCGGCGATATCGAGGCCTACCGGCTTCTCAAGCAACTCTCCTCCGCGATCGGCCAGGCGCCTTCCATGGAGGGTGGCCGGCTTCTGCGAAGCCTCGGCGATGGCTTCCTCCTCGAATTCGATACCGTCGAAGGCGCGCTCGCGCACGCCATCGCCGCCCAGCGCGGAGTACAGGCGCTGAACCCGCT
This sequence comes from Thermoflexus sp., assembly GCA_037439905.1. Lineage (GTDB taxonomy): Bacteria > Chloroflexota > Dehalococcoidia > Tepidiformales > Tepidiformaceae > Amarobacter. Next base: position 11,678 of record JBBIVC010000041.1, on the reverse strand, counting down.
GGAGTGCACCATCAAGGTCCGCTGCGGCATCCACTATGGCGAAGTCCTCGAAGCAGATGGCGATGTCTTCGGAGTTGCTGTCTACCTGGCTGCCCGCGTCTGCAGCCACGCCCACGGCGGAGAGATCCTCCTTACCGGCGAGGCCTGCGAAGCCCTCGGCCCCACGCCGGTCCCGCTTGGCTCGTTCGGACCAACCCTGCTTCCCGGCTTCGATGAGCCGGTTTGCCTGTTCGAGTTCCCCTGGCGCGACCTTCCCGGCGATTCCTGAGAGCAGAGGCCAGCCGGCGCTACTTCGCGGCGATCTCGTCCCGGTGCACCACCATCGCGCAGCGGTCCTGCGTGGCCACCAGGCCCGCCCTCCGAGCCCGCTCGAGGCCCTCGTCGTTCGTAATCCCCACCTGCAGCCACACGCCGCCCGCCCCGATGGCAATCGCATCGTCGATGACCTCGTCCGTCTCGGACGGGCGCACGAAGACATCGATCAGGTCGATGTGGCCGGGCACGTCGCGCAGCGAGGCATACGCTTTCTCGCCCAACACCTCATCCGCCGGGAACCGCCCGCGGTGGACAGGGACGACCGTGTAGCCGTGATCCTTCAGGTAGCTCGCAATCCGGTAGGCCGGGCGGTCGGTCCGCGAGTCCAGTCCCACAACGGCGATGCGCCGCGCTCGCCGCAGCGCTTCAGTGGCTTCGTCCACGACTTCTCCTCGTCTTTCGCTCCATGGTGGGCGCCGGCGCAACCGGTTCGCCCGTCTCGGTATCGATTTCGACCAGCTCCCAGCCCTCAGGGAGCGTGATCGTTGTCCCCGCAAGATTCGCAATGGCCTGCCCCACGGCCAGCGTCCGGTCCATGCCATCGGCCTGCCCATAGGCCGGCACCGGCACCTGCGCGAGGATGAGCCGCTTGCCGTTCTTCTTCACCAGCACCAGCGCGAACTGGCGCAGGTCGTCGGTCTGGTCCTTCCAACGATCAGGCTGGTCCCCCTCGATCGTCACTTCCAGGTGGTCGATCTTCGTGAACGGCACCAGCTCCTTCGTCCCGATCCCCATCCCGAGGTAGCCCTGTTGCCAGGTCGCCGAACCTTTCCGCCGGTCGACCACCACATCCGCCCCGACGACCGCGCTGATGAGGCTCATCATCGAAAACGGTACCAAAACGAGGCAGATGAGCAGGAGCGTAACCAGCAGCCACAGCGGCATCCCGTGGCCCCGTGTCGCGATGAACCACCCCGCCGCCCCGCAGAAGACCAGCCCCAGGAGCGGCAGGATCACCGTCCCCCGCGCGCTCTTGATCTCCACCCTGTCGTCGCTGATCAGGGCCATCGCCCGGTGAAGCAGGATCTCCAGCCGCCCATCCCGGCGCTGGATGACGACATGTGCGGGCAGGTCGTGGACCACAAATCTAGCGTAGCCCGGAACGTACCTTGAGGCACCGGACAACGGCGCCGGGCGCCGCCCCGGGCGCGGTTATACTGGAAGGCGATGGCCATCCGACAACCGCTGCCACGCCCCCGCCGCTCTTCCCGCTACAACGGCTGCCGTATGACCGAGGCGGAATACCTGGCGCTGCCCGAGGAGAAGCCCTACCTCGAATACGTCGACGGAGTCGTGATTCAAAAGCCCATGCCCACCGCGGTCCATCGGAAGCTCGTTGCTTTCATCGTTCATGCACTGTTCAACTACCATATCCAGTCCGGCGGCGACTCCGGCCCCGAGGGCCGCATCCGCCTTGGCGATGGTCCGAGCTACCGCATCCCCGATGCCGCCTACTGGGCGCCCGGCCGCCCCTCCGGCGATGACAGCATCCCCACCCTGGTCGTCGAAGTCCGTTCCCCGGAGCAAACCATGGGCGAACTGCGGGAGAAGTGCCGCTTCTACCGCCGGAACGGCGTCGATGCCTGCTGGCTTGTCGACCCGGATTCGCGCACCGTCGAGGTCTTTGACAACGGGCGCGATGGCGAGCGCTTCGCCGGCGATGCCGTGGTCACGTCGCCCGCCGCCCCGGGCTTCGCCCTCTCGCTCAAGGACTTGTTCGCGGTGATTCCCGGGTAAGCGCACAATTCCAATTACTTCGCATCTGCCTATTTATCCGATACACTCCGCCTATCGCGCCCGCGCCGCCGGGTCTGAAGGAGTGCCCCACCATGCCGTCTCCGACACTTGTCGATGTCCCCGGTCTCAACTTCGACTGGCTCAACCTCGATACCGAACAGGGCATGCGCATCAACGCCGGCCGCCGCGGCCTCACCCTCGAACAAATCAACGCCCTCACCTACGGCGTCGACCCCTACGATGAGGGCGGAGCCGCTGTCTTCAAGCCCCGCGGCGCCAAGGCCGACCCACGTTCCCCGCGCCACGCCCGCCAGTACCGCTCCAAGGCCGATGTCTGGTCCGAAAGCGCCATGCTCCTCTACGAAGAGGCGAACCAGCGCCAGTGGTCCAGCGCCGTCGATATCCCCTGGGAAGAAGTCAAGCCCCTGCCCGATGACCTTGAGTGGGCCATGTGCACCCTCTGCACTTTCCTCACCCAGGTCGAATTCATCGCTGGCGATCTCCCCGGCCGCTTCATGGAACAGATCCACCCGGACCATTTCGAGTCACAGCTGTTCCTTGGAACCCAGATCATGGATGAGAGCCGCCACCTCGACGTCTTTCGCAAGCGCGCCCTGGTGAACGGCGGCGGCATGGTCGATGCCGGCTTCGGCGCCATCAACCTCCTCTCGGTCGATGACTTCACCGAGATGACGGCCCTCCTCCACCTCGTCGGCGAGGGCTTCGTCCAGACCCTCTTCCGCATGGGCGAACTCATCTCGCAGAACGAAGCGGAGAAGAAGATCTTCCGCCTCGCCGCCCAGGATGAGAGCCGCCACCTTGCCTTCGGTGTCACCCACATGAAGTACGTGATGGATACCGAACCCTGGCGCAAGGAAGAGCTCCACCACTACCTCGATATCCAGGAAGGCGCGCTCGGCCAGAGCCAGCAGGCCAGCCTCACCACCAACCCCACCACCGGCGAAGCGCTGGCCATCCTCGCCGGCGGCGGCATCGAAAAGATCGACGAGGGCTTCCAGAAGCTCATGATCATGCGCAAGCGCCAGGTCAACGAGTACATGCACCGCCTCGAAGTCATCGGCCTCGGCGACCGCCGCGAGCGCATGGCGCCCGGCATGCGCGAACTGCTCGACCCGGTGAAATAACCGGCCCCGCCGCTCAGACCACCATCCCCTCCCGCTTCCCGCGGGAGGGGATTCGCACACGTGAGGAGAGGACTGTGGAACTGAAACCAGCAACCCGGATGCGCGCGCAACAGCTTGGCTGGCCCGGCGAACTTCTGGAGCGCATCGAACGCTCACCCCTCAAGGACGCCACCGTCGCCAACATCGCCATGATGAAGATCCCCGCCGATCGCGTCGCCGGCTTCATGGACCTGGTCGATAAGGACCCCGACCGCATGAGCGGCCTCACCTTCAACTTTATCCGCACCCGCTCGGAACGTGGCGTCCGCGCCCGGCCCGGCCCGCACGGCCTCGGCACCCCAGAAATCAACATCGGCACCTATGGCCAGGTTCCCGACCGCTGGCCCTACGAGAACGATACCCCCCTGGGCTCCCACCCCTCCCCCGATAACTACGCCCCCGGCAGCTACCACATCTTCGATAAGTCTGAGGTCTGGGCCGAGGGTGTCGACCATCTCTACGAGCAGGCCATCCGCGAACGCTGGGTCCCTGCGACCGACCTCGACTGGGAGCACGGCCTCGAGGAGCTCCCCGACGAGATCGAGCGGGCCGTCTGCCAGCTGGCCACGATCTACAGCGGCCATGGGCTCACGGAACAGAAGATCATCGCGAAGTGGCTCGAGCCCATCTCCTACGGCTTCCACGACGTCATGCTCTTCCTGGGCACCCAGATCTACGACGCCGGCCACAAGGTCGAGGCGCTCCGCAAGCGCGCCCTCGCCAACGGCGGCGGCCTCGGCCAGTCCTCCCTCGGGGCGCTCTACCGGGCCTGGTACGGCGCGCTCAAGTTCACCGAGATGATGGTCGGCCTCAACATCGTCTACAAGTCCTACGAGGTCTCCCTCTTCGAGTCCTACGCTGATTTCGCCAAGACCGATGTCGAGCGCAAGCTCTTCGAGCTCATGGCCCGCGATTCGCGCCGCCACCTCGAATACGGCAAGCGCCACCTCCTCTGGTACACCCAGCACCACCCCCGCGGCCTTGAAAACGTCCGCTTCTGGCTCGGCAAGGCCGAGAACCTCCTCGGCATCGAACTCCGCCACAGCCACGTCGAGCGCGAAGCCCTGGTCGTGCTCTTCGCCGATGGCATGGAACGCCTGAGCGCGGGGGTCGAACGCCTTGGCAAGCTGCGCCAGAAGCAGCTCGTGGATTACATCGCCACCCTCGATGACGTCGGCATCGACCGGCTGCCCTACGTCAACCCGGGCCTCTCGAAGCTCGCCGAAGACCCGCTCATGGTCTGACACCGGCCGTCGAGCCGATCCCAACAATCACACGAGCCCGGCAGAGGCCGGGCTCGTCTCGTTCCATGGCCTCGCGCCGCTTAGCCGCCCGGCTTCGCGATCATCAGCCAGAGGAACACGATGAAGCTCACGTCGAGCAGGGCGCCAACCACGGTCAGCACCGGGTCGTTCAGTTGGCGGCTCACCTCGGGCGTGACATCGCCATTTCCAAGCTCCGCCGCCGCTGCCCGGATCGCCCGGTTCTTGCGCATGAAGTAGCCGTGATCGATGGCCAGCACCACGATGAGCAGCGTGTAGGCCGCCGAAACCCACGGGTCGCCGTATTCGAATCCGCCTTCATCCACCAGCAACGTCCCGAACACCACCGCGAGCAGCGCCCCCGCCGAAGTCACGATCAGCTCGGAGCGGCGCTGGATATCGAGCAGCGTGACCACGGTGTTGGCCGCCTTCACCCGCCCTGCCGCGATTGCCGTTCCGGTCGTCAGTCCGCCGGCCGCCAGCAGCAGAAAGACCCCTGCAAGGTGCCCGAAGAGATACCAGTCCTGGGTGTCCA
>JBBIVC010000041.1:0-6634 GCA_037439905.1 Thermoflexus sp. | reverse complement strand
CGCGGAACGTAGCGCATGATGGCGGTGATGACTACCCGGGTGGGGCCTACCGGCACTCCACCTCGGCGTACTGGGCGGTCTCGCGCCGTTCGCTGCACTCCCGCTTCGACGTGTCCACAACCACGTGGCCCGCCTGGTCGATGGAGACCGGGTAACGGTCCAGGTTCCGCCCGTCGGCATCCAGGCGCAGGCCGGTCACGTCGTACATCGCGCCGTCGCACTCCTCGCGAAAGACGAGCGTCGTGCCTGCCGCCTCTGCGCTCATCCGCCCTCCATACCGTTCGAGAATGCCCGGGAGCCGGGTGTCCGTGACTGGCAGTGGTGCGACCCGGCAACGCCGTTCCGGCCGCGCCCGGTTGGCCGCGTCGAGGTCTGCAAGCGCCAGGAAGTCGCCGCCCGCCAGCCGGACCAGGTAGAGGTTCTCCTCGCCCACGAAGTCGACGGTGCCCGGCGCGTAGGCATCGGCTTCCTCGAGCCGCACCCTGCCCGTGTCGGCTCCCGATTCGAGAAACACGATCAGAAACGCCCCCAGCCCAAAGACTAGGACGAGGAAGGCAACGGCCGTGAAGCAGCCCAGGAACACGGGCGGCCGCGGGTTCTCCCCGCCTTCCTCCGGGATGTGGGTCACCGGTTGTCCCCGCTCCTTCGCGCCGCATCCGGGATCTCGGCGAGCGTCACCATCGCCCGGCGGCGGGCCGAAAGCTGTTCGCGTCCCGCCCGCGAAAGCGTGCGCTCCAGCGCGGCATCCAGGCCCCCGGCCTCCACCACCTCATCCACCAGCCCCCAGCGCAAAGCCTCCTCGGCGCCGATGGGTTCGCCGGTCAGGACCATGTGCATTGCCACTCCCTGCGGCGCCAGCCGCGGCAGCATCTGGGTCCCGCACGCGCTCGGGATGTACCCCAGTGTCACCTCTGGCAGCGCGAACCGGGCCCCTGCCTCGGCGATCCGCACGTCGCACAACAGCGGCAGCTCCAGCCCGGCCCCGTAGCAGTACCCGTGCATCAGCGCGATCGTCAGGCAGCGATGGTTCAGCAGCTCCCACCAGAGGTCCCGGTCGTGCCGGGCTGAACGCGAAGCCATGACCGAAGGCGCCGTCCCGAACTCCGAGATGTCCGCCCCGGCGCTGAACGCCCGCCCCTCGCCCCGGAACACGATCGCCTGGACCTCATCGATTTCGCGGCAGGCACGGAAGTACTCCCAGAGCAGGTCGCGCATCGCCATATTGATGGCGTTCAGCCGCTCGGGCCGGTTCAGCGTGATCGTCGCCACGCCACGTTCGTCGATCGCAAAGAGCACCGGGTCGCCCATCGCCAACCAGTCTACCGCCCGTCGCGCGACACGTGGCGCTTGGCGCCTGTGCCGTGGCCCGGTGCGCTTGCATGGGCGGAGCCATTCGCGCATCGTGAACTACCGGGCAGCCGCCCCGCGAGGAAACCTTGGCCAGCGCAGTCTATGCAGGCAGCTTCGACCCGATCACCAACGGCCACGTCGCCATCATCCAGGCGGGCCTGGTGGCGTTCGACCGGATCGTCGTCGCCGTGCTTACCAACGCCAGCAAATCACCCCTGTTCTCCGTCGAAGAGCGCATCGAAATGATCAGGGACGCGATGAAGGACGATCCCCGCGTCGAAGTCGATCGTTTCGACCGCGGCCTCCTGGTCGATTACGCCCGGAGCAAGGGCATCAGCGTCGTCTTGCGTGGCCTCCGCGCGGTTGGCGATTTCGAGTACGAGCTCCAGATGGCGAACATGAATCGCCACCTGGCTCCCGGCATCACCACGGTATTCGTCCCGGCGAACGACTACTTCTTCGTCAGCTCAACGCTGGTGAAGGAGGCCGCTTCGCTCGGCGGAGACGTCAGCGGCGTGGTCCCGGGGCTCGTCGAGCGCAGGCTCCGGGAGAAATACGGCCGCTAGCCCCGTCGGGGGCGCTCAGTCAACCCAGTCTGGCTTCCGGATCTGGCTCCGCTGGCGGCGCAGCAGGCCCTGGGCGAAGTCATCGTTCGCCTTCCTCACCAGGTCCTCCATGTCGTCGCTGCCGAGCTTCATGCGCGAGCTGCGCCACCGCTTGAGCATCGCCCGGTCCTTATCCGAAAGCCCGGCCTCGTCGGCCATCCGGTTCACCAGCAGCGTCAGGACTTCCGCGATCTCGTCATCGGAAAATCGGACTTCCATTACTTCTTCACCGTCTCGTAGCGGCCGCCGCTCTTCACTCGCCGCAGGAACTTCGCATCGATGTGGGCATTCAGGGCCTTGTTGAGGTCTTCGGTCAGCTTCGCCAGCGCCGGCGTGCCCTCGGCACGATCGCTCCGCCAGCGCCGGATCGCCTCTTTCCCCTCATTCGAAAGGTCCGCGTTGTCCACGGCCACCGCGCTGATGAGCATCATCAACGACCAGGCCTCCGCCTCTTCGAGCATCACGATCATGGGTCACTCACCTGTAAACAGTGGGGGTCGCTTCTCAAGAAACGCCCGGACCCCCTCCGCGCGATCTTTGGTCGTCTGCAACAGCAAGGTCAAATCCGTCTCGAAACGCAGGGCCTGCTCGAGTGGCTGGTGCGCCCCGCGCTTGATCGCTTCCTTCGCCAGCCGCGTGGCAATCGGCCCGCGCGAGGCGATCACTGCTGCGATCCGGCCCGCCTCGTCCGCCGCACGGCCCGGCGCCGCCACTGCCGTCACCAGCCCGGCATCGAGCAACTCGCCAGCTGCCTGCGGCGACTCGCCGGCTCGCACCACCAGCGATGCCCCGGCGCCGCAGACACGGATATCCGCCGCCAGCGCGATCGCCGCCAGCCCCGGCCCGAGCTCGCCCTCGAAGCAGCACACCACGGGGAGCGGGAACAGCGCCAGCGCCCGCAACCGCGCCCGGTCCATCTGCTCCCCATCCCCGGGGGTCACACCGCTCGCATCGAGCACCACCACCCGTGCGTGCCCGGCCTCGCGGATGTCGTCGAGCGCCTCCGGCAGCCAGCTCCCCGGCGCGCCCCTTCGCGCCATGTTGAGCCACGCCACCGGCCCCGCCTTGTCGTGCATGCGCCAAGCGTACACCGTGCAGCTGCCCGCCCGCCGCAGCGCCGCCCGGCGCCCTTCTTCTTTCCCCTTTCCTCTTTCCTCTCGATCGCGCATCGCCGCTATCCGCGCGCGCCTGTACGCTACACCCGATGAGTGGCCTCGCCCTGCTTCTTCCCTTCCTTGCCATCAATATCGATATCAACCCGGTCATGTTCGACCTGGGGCCGTTCACCCTCACCTGGCACGGCCTCTTCACCGCCATCGGCATCATCGCCGGCGTCTCGCTCTCGGTGTGGCTCGCCAAGAAGGATGGCATCCCCCCGGAGGTCGCCCAGGAGATCGCGCTGGTCGGCGTGCCGTGCGCCATCGTCGGCGCACGCCTGTTCTACGTGTTCGAACATTGGGACCGCTTCTCCGGCGACCCCCTCGAGATCGTGACCGGCATCACCGAGGGCGGCATCACCCTCTACGGCGGCCTCCTTGGCGGGGTGCTTGGCGGTCTGCTCTACGCGCTCTATCACAAGTGGCCCATCGCCATCGGGCTCGATGCCGCCGCCCCCGGCATGATCCTCGGACAGGGCATCGGCCGCATCGGCGACCTCATCAACGGCGAACACCTCGCCGACCGCTCGGACCTCCCCTGGGCGGTGAAATACCTCCACCCGGATAGCCCGCAGTACCGCTACTGGCTCAACCACCAGGACCCGAACGACCCCCTCCGCCCCCTCGATACCTACGCCGTCCACCCGGTCGCCGGCGGCTACGAACTCCTGGGCGACTTCATCATCCTCGCCATCCTCCTCTTCGTCGCGCGGCGCTTCATCCGTGTTCCCGGCTGGGTGTTCTGCAGCTACGTCGCCATGTACGGCATCATGCGGTTCTTCCTCTCCTACTTCCGGTTCGATGAACAAACCATCGCCGATGTTCCCGTGCCACAGCTCACCAGCGGCATCTTGCTCGGCATCGCGGTCATCGCCGCTGGCATCCTCTACCGGAAGCCCGGCCCCATCACGCCCGAATACGCCGAACGCGTCTGGGGTGACCTCCCCCCTCGTGATGACGAGCCGACCGGCTCGCCCACGCCCGCCTGATGCCGCTGCCCCTCCGGGTCACGCTCTACGGCAGGCCCGGCTGCACCCTCTGCGACCAGGCCGAGCAGTTCCTGCGGCGCATCTCCCTTCGTACCCCCCTTGCCATCGACCTCGTCAACATCGAGACCGACGAGGCGCTTCACCGGCGCTACATGTTCGAAATCCCCGTCGTTGCCGTCGATGGCGTCGAGATCGCGAAGGCGCCCATCTTCGAGCACGCCCTGGCCGAACGCATCGAGAAGCTCGCCGGCCGCTAACCTGCTACCCCTCGCGCCAGCCCACCAGCCGCAACAGCTCCACCCCGATCGCCGGGAGGTGCCGCCCCTTTCGCCGTACCCATCCCACCTGCCGGCTCAAGCCCGGCTCGACAGGGATGGCTGCCACATCGCTCCGTCCCTCCACTGACATGCGCGGCGCGAATGCCACGCCGCCCCCGGCCGCCACCATCGCCAGCAGCGCCGCCTGCGACCGGAGCTCGATCCGGCTCCTGAGCTCGATCCCCGCCCGCCGCGACGCCTCGTCGACCAGCGCGCGCAACCCGTGCCCCGGCATCGAAAGCAACAGCCCGGGCTCGGCCAGCACCTCCTCCATCGGCACACGCTCCAGCTCTGACCAGCGGTGTCCTCGCGGCACGGCGAGCAGCACCTCTTCCTGCAGCAACAGGTGGATGTCGAGCCGCGAATCCGCCAGCGGCAGCGCCACGACCGCGAGGTCCACCTCGTCGGCCAGCACCCGCGCCACCGCGTCGTCGGTCCCCAGCATCTCCACGCGCACGTGGCACCCCGGGAAGCGCCGCCCCAGCTCCGTCAGCGCCGGCGGCAACAGGTGGTCGGTCACCGTCTCCGTCGCGCACATCCGCAACGACCCGCCCCGCACCGAATCGGGCCCCGAAATCGCCGCCACCGTTGCCGCCAGGTCGTCGAACACCCGGTCGGCACAGTCCGCCAGCGCCACGGCCGCATCGGTCGGCACCACCTTCCGCCCCACCCGGTGGAAGAGCGGCACACCGAGCTCCCGCTCGAGCAACCGCAGCTGCTTGCTCACCGAGGGCTGGGCGACGAACTCCGCCTCCGCCGCCGCCGTCACCGACCCGCTCCGCACCACCGCACGGAGATAGCGCAGCTGATGCAGCTCCATCCATGCCTCCGGGCTATCGAATCAATGGTAAGCATACCCTTGAACGACAGTGATGTTTCGCGCGAAGCTGAGTCCACCTCCGCGGGAGCAGTGACCATGACCTCAACCACCGGCCAGGTCCGCAAGCAGTTCGGCCCCGTTGCGCAGGCCTACGCGACCTTCTCCTACCACGCGAACGGCCCGGACCTCCGGACCATCGTCGAGGCCGCCGGCTTCACGGGGAGCGAGCTGGTCGTGGACCTGGGATCCGGCGCCGGGCACACCGCGCTCGCCTGCGCGCCTCATGCCGCCCGCGTCGCCGGCATCGATGCCACACCAGAGATGGTGCACATGGCCATCACGCTCGCGGCGCAGCGGGGGCTCCGGAATGCAGCGTTCCTCCTCGGCGATGTCGAGCGGCTCCCGTTCGAGGACGCGACGGTAGATGTGGTGACCAGCCGGGTGAGCGCCCACCACTACGCGGACCCCGCCCGCGCGCTCAGCGAAGCCTTCCGCGTCCTTCGCCCGGGCGGGGTGCTCATCGTCGCCGATACCGTCGCGCCCGAAGACCCGGCTCTCGATACCTTCCTCAATTGCATCGAGTTCCTGCGCGACCCCTCCCACGTCCGCGACTATCGCGGCTCGGAGTGGATGCGCATGCTCCGCGCCGCCGGCTTCGAACCGGAAATGCTCGACCGCTTCGTCCTCGCGCTCGATGGCGCCGACTGGGCGAAGCGCCAGCAGTGTCCGCCCGCGAAAGTCGCCATCCTTCGCCAGCTCATGGCCGAAGCGGCGGGCGCCGTCGCGGCTGCCTTCGAGCTGCGCGACGACCCCTGGGGGTTCAGCATCCCCATCGCGGTGATGCGCGCGCGCAAACCGGCCTGAAGCTCCGGCGGCGCTATTCGGGCCCCAGCGCCCGGCCGTGCAGGTCGCGCGGCACAATCCGCCAGGCGTAGGTGCCAAGCTCGGCGAAGCGCGATTCGAGCATGCCAGCGGCCCATGCCGGGGCGTCGGCCAGGCGCGCCTGCAGTGTCGCCGCGAACCCGCCGTACTCCCACGGGTCCTCCACGCGCTCGAATATCCCCTGCCCGGCGACACTCGCCCACTCCCACGGCCCGGTCACCACCGTGCTATCCACCTGGAATGCGACGTTTGGGTTCGCCGCGGCCATCGCCGTCTTGCGCCCCGGTGTGGTCAGCCCGCACAGCGCTCCCTCGTACCACACGTAGAACACGGGCACGACGAACTGCTCGCGACCGGCCGAGAACGCGATCCGCACGACGCGCTCCTTGGCCAGCACCAGGTCCAGCTCCTCGGCGGTCAGCTCCCGGAATCCCATGCCCCCTGGCCCCCGGGGAGTGGCGCCGGGTTGTCGCGTTCCCCCGTCGCCCGCTCCCCCGCGGGTCCTCCCTCAATC
>JBBIVC010000040.1:10369-12542 GCA_037439905.1 Thermoflexus sp. | reverse complement strand
CCGGCGTGCCCTCGTGGGCGATGGCCTGCGGGCCGCCGGCCTGGATCGCATCGATGATCTTGTCAGCGATATCGCCCAGCGCCTCGTCCCAGCTCACGCGATTCCAGCGCCCTTCGCCCCGCTCGCCCACTCGCTTCAGCGGATAGAGGACCCGGTCCGGTCCATACAGCGACTGGCTCCACGAAGCCCCCTTCTGGCACCCCATCGGGTTGAAGTCCGGGACTCCCTCCTCGATGGTCTGGAACGAACCGGACTGCTCCTCGCGCCAGACCAGCCCGTCCTTCACGTACACGCGCATGGGGCAGTTGCCCGGGTAACAGTCGACGCAGTGCGTCCCCCAGTAGACGGCGTCCCATTCCCACTTCTTCCGGTAGAGGTCATGGGCACTCGTATAGATCCGTTCTGACTCTGCTGCGGCCTTCATGGCGCGGATGGTCGCGCCCACCCATCGGCGCGGGTTATGACTGTGGTCATACTGGCCTATGGGCACGAAAAAGGGGGCGCCCACAGGCGCCCCCTTCCTCTCCCGCGCGGGGTGAGCTACCCCACTTTGGCTATCCCCACGCGGGTGCTGCGCATGACGGGCGACGGCTGCCACTCCGTCACCCAGTAGCGCAGGTGTCCATAGCCCCCGGCCAGGTGGAGCCACTTGATCATCCCTGGCTCAACGTCGTTCGGGCCTGCCCAGTTCGGGAACTGGTACGGGTCCCAGCCGTTGTACATCACCACCTGGCCCGGCTGGGCGCTCGACGACAGGAGCACCGGCACCTGGAACTCGCCGAGGTCGTTGTAGACGCGCACCATGTCGTTATCGGCGATCCCGTGCCGCTGCGCGTCGGCCGTGTTCATCACCAGGTGCGGGGTGCCCCGGTGTGTCTCGAGCATGATCTGCGAGGCGTTGTTCAGCGAGTGGATGCTCCAGCGGTTGTGTCCGCTGGTGATCTGGAACTCGTAGTTCCCGCCCATCACCGGGGGCGCCTTGTAGCGCGGCAGGTGTTCATCCGCTTCGATGAACCAGGGATGTTCGATCAGGAACTGCGCCCGCCGCGTGAGCGTCGGGTAGGGCGCGCCCTTCTCCACGTGGTCCCTGAACGGCACAAACGTCTCATCCTGCCGTGGCTGGGTTGCCTGGGCGATCATGCGCGGGTTGATGCCCAGGCTTTGCCACCGGTAGAAGCCGTTCTTGCGGATGTCCTCCAGGCTGGCGTTCGGTGGCAGCGTGCCGGTCACCGCGCTGTCGCGAATCATCTCGTCGGCAAGCACTTCCTCATCGACGTACATGCCGCGCTTGGTGAAGTTGTCGTGCGCGTTTGCCGGGTCGCGCTGGATGCCCCGTGAGTCGATGTAGGGCTGGATCCCCCGCGCCCGGGCTCGTTCCTGGATCTTCTCGGCGATGCGCCGGTAGGCCTCCCACTCGTGCACGCATTCGCCGGGCGGTTCGACGGCCTTGTCGGAAAACGTCAGGTGCATCACGTGGGTGCTCGGGATGCCGAAGCCGATCTTCTCGTACCACTGCGCGCACGGGAGGATGTAGTCCGAATACAGCGCCGTGGTGCTCATCCGCACTTCCAGCGTCACCACGCAGGTCAGCTGCGGCCACAGCTTTTCGAGCAACATCCTGCTCCCGCCCCGCGTGCGCCGCAGCACGTTGCCGCCCATCTCGATGATGACGCGCGTCGGGTGCTCCTTTCGTGGCACATCGACCCCGCTCCACCAGCCGCTTTCGCTCGCCTCGCGGAAATAGTCGGCGAATGGCCGCTTCATGCTCGGGTCATGCCAGTCGGAGCGCTCCCACGTCTCCTTATACCCGGCATGGTGGTACCACCAGAAAATCGGCGGGACCAGGCCGGTGGACGATTGCCGCGATTGTTCCACCGCGATGATGAGCGGAGTGAGCGACGGGTCGGCCCCAATCCGCATCTGGATGATCTGCTCGCGCATGTCGAGCACAGCGGCGACTTCGTCCGGGCCGCGCTTCGTCTTCATCATGATGGTGGCCGAGCCATCGAAGCCGCCCGCGAGCCACGCCCGCACGCCCGTGCCCTGCCGGCCCCAGTTCCCGGTCAGCGCGAGCAGGAGGAGCTGGGAACGCTCCATCAGGTCGCCGTGATAGTGCTTCCCCATGCCGCCCAGCGCCGACAGGATCCCCGTGCGCCTCGCCGCGATCTTCCTT
>JBBIVC010000040.1:0-10320 GCA_037439905.1 Thermoflexus sp. | reverse complement strand
GATGGGCTGGACGAGCTCGGGCGTGTACTCGACGAGGCGGGCCTTCATGAGCTCGTACACCGGAGTGACCGTGACGGGCCCGCTCTTCGTTGTGACGGTGTACTCGCCCTCCAGCGCCGGCACCACCTCGCCCCACTGCAGGTTCCCCCGCGGCGCCTGCACAGGCGCACCGGTGCGCGTATCCCACGCGTAGAACTGCTCTTCCGGGCCGCCCTCCGGCATGTCCGAGGCCCGGAGGTACCGGTTGGTTGCTTTGTTCACCAGCAGGGGCAGGTCGGTCTGCTCACGCACAAACGTTTCGTTTACCAGCCCTTCCTCGATGACCACCTGGGCCATGGCCAGGGCCAGCGCGGCATCGGTCCCTACCTTCACCGGCACGAAGTAATCGGCGTGGATCGACGAAGGCGAGTAGTCCGGGGCGATCACCACCACTTCGTGGCCCGCGTAGCGCCCCTCGTTCACGAAGTGGATGTGCGGGATGCGGGTGTAGTTCGGGTTCCCCGCCCAGATGATGAAGACCTCGGCATGGAACCAGTCATCCACGCTGCTCACCGGGTCGAATGTGCCGTAGGTGAGGTAGTACCCCGGCGCGAAGTCGTTCATCTCGGCGTTCACATCGGTTGTCAGCCCGCCGAACGAGTTCATGAGCGCGCCGCGGCCGGCCACCGCCGCCGGCGGGGTGTTGCAGCCCGAAGGCGCGATGATCGATTCGCCTCCGACCTCCTGGACCGCATCGAGGATCTTGTCGGCGATCTCGGTCGTGGCCTGGTCCCACGTGATGCGTTCCCAGCTCCCGGACCCGCGCGGCCCGACACGCTTGAGCGGGTAGAGCACGCGCTCCTCGCCCTTCACCATCCGCGACCAGGCAACGCCCTTCTGGCAGCCCATGGGGTTCATATCGGGCACGCCCGGTTCGTAGGTCGGGAACACGGCGGCCGACTCTTCCCGGACGACCTGGCCGTTCTTGACGTAGACCCGCATCGGGCAGTTGCCCGGGTAACAGTCGATGCAATGCGAGGCCCACCGCACCTCGTCCCAGTCCCAGCGCTCGCGGTACTTGCTGGAAACCTCGGTGGCAGTTCGGTCGATTTCGGGTGCAGTCATGCAAACCTCTCCTTGTGGTGGTGCCCCGTGCAAATGCGACGGCCTGTGTCCCAGAGAAGAGGGGCCGGGGCCCTGGGACGGAAATGGAGTTCACCTGATCCTGGACGGCAGGACGTGGTCAGGACCCCGGTTGGCGAGAATCTCGCAAATGTCGCCGCCCCCGGGATATGACCACCGTCATACCGGCGTCGCTAAAAACCACCCTTTCCAGCACCCCGCATGCGCGGGTCCAGGACATCGCGCAACGCATCGCCGGCCAGGTTGAAGCCCAGCACGGTGAGCGTGATTGCCCCGCCCGAGACCAGCGAAATCGTGTACTCGGCCGGGAAGAGTTTCCGCCCCTCGTTCACCATCTTTCCCCACGAAATCGCGGCCGGGTCGCCGAACCCGATGAACGCCAGCGAAGACTCGGCGACGATGTACGAACCGATCGAAATCGTGAAGATCACGATCGTTGGGGCCATGATGTTGGGCAGGATGTGGCGGACCATCACGCGAAGGTCGGTCGCGCCGATCACCCGCGCCGCCTCGATGTAGAGTTCCGCCCGCGCCCGCAACACCGCGCTCCGCACCACGCGGATGACCGCGGCAATCCCCACAATCCCCAGCGCCAGGGTCATGTGGTACTTGTTCGCGTTCTCGACGACCTGCAGGAACAGCAGGAGCAGGATGAGCGCCGGGAACGCCTGCAACGTGTCGGTGACGCGCTGCATGATCATGTCCACCGCGCCGCCAAAGTAGGCGCTCACCGTGCCCAGCAGCGTGCCGAGGAAGATGGCGATGAACGCCGCGCCAACGCCCACCAGGAGCGAAAGCTGAGCGCCCCAGACCATCCGCGCATAGACGTCGCGCCCTGCCGTGTCGGTCCCGAGCCAGTGTTCAGCGGATATGCCGTCGACCGCCGCGATGACCGTCTCATCGAACTTCTCCGGGGGATACTGGAAGCGGATGCTCCGGTCCGTGAGCGACTTCTCGGCGAGCTCCGCGTCGTACTCCGGGTTCGCCCGCGTGAATACCCGGTCCGGGTCGTAGCGCTGGATGAGCGGAGCGAGGAGCGCCACCAGGAACACGATAATGATGAGCGCCACCCCGAAGCCGCCCAGCGGCTTGTGGACCACGAAGTTCCTCGCCGCACGGAGGCCGCGGAGCGGGCGGATTGCCTGGCGTGGTGGCGCGAAGAGCTGCTCTTCGCGCCGGACAGCTTCCTGTGCAGTCATATGGGGCCCCTATGACAACCGGATTCGGGGGTCGATCCAGCCGTACAACAGGTCCACCGCCAGGTTCACGAACACCACGAATGTCGCGATGATCAGGACAAACGCCTGGACCACCGGCACATCGCGCTCGGTGATTGCGGTGAGGATGCGGTTGCCGACCCCCGGGATGTTGAACAGGTACTCGAAGACGACGTTGCCGCTCAGCAGGCCGGCCACGGTCAGCCCGATGGCCGTGATGACCGGGATCATCGCATTCTTCAGCGCGTGCCGAACGACAACGACCCGTTCCCGGAGCCCCTTCGCCCAGGCCGTCCGGATGTAGTCCTGCCGCAACACTTCGAGCATCTGTGAGCGCGTGAGACGCATGATCCCGGCGCCCGAGGCGAAGCCCCCGGCGAGCGCCGGCAGGATGAACAGCTGCAGGCTCCGGAGCGGGTTCTCCCAGAGCAACGGCGAATTGAAGAGGTCAATGGTCCAGAGCTCGAACCGCACGACGAACAGCAGCAGCATCGTGCCGATCCAGAAGTTCGGCGCCGCCACGCCAAGGATTGCCAGCAGCCTCAGGCCATAGTCCACCAGGGAATCCTGGCGCAGCGCCGAAATGATCCCGATCGGCACGCTCGTCGCGAGCGCCACCGCCAGCATCATCAGCGAAAGCTGGAGCGTGTACGGAGCGCCCTTCGCAAACTCGCTGAGCGCCGGCTTGCGCGTCCGGTACGATTGCCCGAGATCTCCGCGGACCGTGTCCCACAGGTAGGTTAGGTATCGCTCGACGACGGGCTTGTCGATGCCCAGGTCCTTCTTGATCTGGGCGATCTGCGCGGCGCTGTCCTCGCCGCCCGCCGGGTTCTGCTGGGCGATCCGGCGGGCGACGAAATCTCCCGGCAGGACGCTTGTCGCAAAGAAGACGAGCGTGGCGATCAGCCAGATCACCGGGATATTGATGAGCGTCCTGCGGAGCGCGTATGCCCCCATCTAGCTTGGCCGCCCCTGGTACGTCGGGTCGGCCGGATCGATCCAGCCGTACATCGCGCCCAGGTGCGCGGTGCTGAACGGGGCCGACTCGGAAGCGTGGTAGTAGTTCCAGATCAGCGTGTTCGTGATCTGGAGGTGCGAGTAGATGCGCCCACCGCCGTACGCCTTGAGGAGCTTGCGCTCCACCTCCCGGGTCATCTCCTTTCGCTTCTGGATATCGAGCTCGACGCCCACCTTGGTGAGCAGCTCATCCATCCCATCGATCTTCACGCTGAACTGCTTGTTCAACGTCGATGTCGAGCTGTAGTTGCTGATGAGGAAGGCCGTGGGCTCCGGGTCGAGCACTTCTGTGTCCCACCCATACCACAGGTTCGCGTTCCCTGACCCGTACTTCTGCTCGACGATCTTCGAGGTGATCGTTGAGTAGGGCTCGACCTTGGCCTTGAACTGGTTGGTGCCCAGGTTCTTGTTCAGCATCGCCGTCAGGATCGAACTCGCCTGGTACACCCCCTCGAAGATGTCGGGAACGTCGATCGTGACGTCGCCGAGGGCTGGCCCGCCGCCGGCCTCCCACATCTTCCGCGCCTCGGCAATGTCCTTCTCGACGTCCTGCCAGTAGCCCGGGAACTCAATGAGCTCCTTCTCGGTGAGGCCGAAGGCGCCCTGGCTTGGAGGGATCGACCCGGAGATCACACCCCGGCCACCGTGGAACTGCTGGATGAGCTGGCGCCGGTCGATGCCCCGGAAGTACGCGCCGATCAGGTTCGGGTTGTTCCACGGCGCGGCGCCACCGTAGTACGAACCGGCGATGATCGGGTTCGCCGAGAAGTTCGTGCGCTCGTAAACCTTGCCCTTGAACCGTTCCCGCATCTCCGCGAGGACCTGGATGTTCGGTGGCCCGTAGGAATCGATCTGCTTCTGCTCGAATGCCGCCTGGGCCGCCTGCGGGTCGGTGAAGAGCGGCACCTCCTGGATGCCGTCCAGGTAGACCGTTCCCGTGAACTTGTCGAACCGCTGATACTTCGCGCGGCCTTCCGATGCGAACTCCACCAGCACCATCGGGCCTGTCCCGATGATCATCTTCTGGTGGAAGTTGGCGTAGTCCTTTTCGAACGCTTCAATCGCTTCCGGCGCGCCGATGCCTTCGTATGACTGGGCAAGCAGGTTCAGGAAGAGCGGCGAAGGCTTCGCCAGCTTCACCTGGATTGTCTCCGCATCCGGCACCGTGACCGAGTCGACGATCTGGTACTCGCCCTTGCGGTAGAAGTTCGGGTCGTCCGTCCCGTCGAGGCGCTTCCCGGCCTTGTTCCGTTCGATGTGGTACTTGATGTCCTCCGCCTTGGTCTGGCGACCGTTCACCGGCGGCTTGTCGTGGAAGAAGTTGTTCTTCCTCAGCTTCAGGATGACCGTCTGCGGATCGGGCTGCTCCCACTTCTCGGCGAATCCGCCGGCCAGGCGGCCCTCGGCGAAGCTATCCCAGAAGATCGCCCGCTGCATCGTGCGGCCGATGATGGTTGCCACGGGCGTGAACCGGCTGCGGCTGTGGTCGAAGGTGTCGTAGGTCGCATTGGAGCTGCTGCCACGATACACGCCGCCCTTTTTCCCCTGCGGCGTCGGCTGCGCGGTTGGTGAGCCGGTTGCCGGGCTTGGCGATGCCGCGCCGCCTCCGCTCGTGGCGGTGGCAGCCGGCGTCTCGGCGCCATCATCATCGTCGTCGCCGCAGCCCACGGCCGCGAAGGCCGCCAATCCAGCCGAAGCGGTCGCGGCACCTCCCACGAACCGCCGCCTGCTCAGTCTCCGCTGCCGGGTCTCCCAATAGTTGCTCCGCATGTCCTCTTCCCACGCGCGCCCGGAATCTGTCGTTGGCGCGGTGGGAATCTATAGCTGGGAGCGCCGCCCTCTATATGATGCCAATCATATGGCCTCGGCCGGGGTCTCGGGCCGCCCCACCCGGGGCGCGAACACCGAGCATTCGAACTGGCAATCCTCGCAGCTCGGCTCCAGCCGGATCTGTTCAATATCCAGGATGTCGATGATTTGGGATTCGGTGCGCAATACACCCCGCTGCTGCAGGTCCGACATCACCCGGATAGCCGTCTCCACCGTCACCCCCGAGCGGTCCGCGATGTCCTGCCGCGTCAGCCGGTAGTCGATGCGCAAGGCGTTCCCGTGCTTCCGGCCGAACTGCCGCGCCAGCTGCAACAAGGCGCAGGCGATCCTTCCGCGTGCGTCCTTCAGCGCCGCAATCGCCGTCGTGATGTCGCGCTGGCGCACCTCCAGGCAGAGCAGGTCGATCGCATTCCGCACGGTGATCGGGTAGAGCTTGCCCAGCTCCTGGAGCAGGGCGCGCGGGACCAGCACGAGTTCCGCGTCGTCAAGCGTGGTCGCTGTCGCCGTGTAGGGCCGCCCATCCAGGGCCGAGCTCAGGTCAAGTGCCGCCGTCGGCGCGCGAAACCCGACCACGTGCTGACGGCCATCGGCCATCAGGTGGTGGAGCCGCACGCGTCCCGACGTGATCACCCACAGCCCCTTTGAACGCTCCCCTTCCTCGAACACGCGCCGGTGCGCGGGGACGCGGTGCAGCGAACACTGCAGCGCAATCTCCGTGATCTCCTCGCGGCTCAGCCCGGCGACGAGCGGGAACCGTTCGAGCGCCGCGATCGTGCGCTCCTGGTTCGGAGTCAATGGCTCAATAGAACTTGCCGATGTACGCGACATCGTGGCTACCTCGCACGAACGATGCTGAGTTCGGACCACGGCACTCGCTGTGACATTAGTCACGGGCTCAGCAATTGGCACTCCCGTCGCCACTATGATACAGCGCATGTAAACGCCCGTTCATGATAGGCGCGTGGCCGAACCCTTCGCCTCGCGCCCGGCGCTCCGCCCGCTCGCGCGCCGCGACTTCCGCTTGCTCCTCGCCGGGTCCGCCGTCGTTGGCGTCCTTTTCCCGCTGCACCTCATGACCCAGGTCTTCTGGGTCAGCCAGCAATTCCCCCATTCCGCGGTTATCTACTCGAGCATCCTGGCGGCCAGCCGCGGCTCCGGCATGGTTGCCTTCAGCCTGCTCGGTGGGGCGATCGCCGATCGCGCCAACCGGAAGCGCGTCCTCCTGGTGTGCGAATCCCTGTCGTTCGCCGCCCACGGCCTGATCGCGCTGTTGATGCTGCTGGAGCCGCTCGGCGAGGGCAGCGTTGGGCTGGTGGCCGCGGTCACCTTCCTGGCGGCCGGTATCCAATCCATCGATACGCCGGCTCGCAGCGCGAGCGTCCCGGCAGCCGCCGGCCGGGAGAACATCGCTGCGGCCATCGCCCTCCTCTCCATTTCGAGCCAGGTGACGATGCCGCTTTCCTTGCCCATCGCCGGCGCCGCGAACCAGGTGTTCGCGCCTGGCGCCGTGTACGCGTCCTCCCTTGTCGCGTGGCTCGCGATCATCCCGCTTATCACCATGCTGCGGCTGGAGGACCAGCCCGCGCCCGCACCCCGCAGCGGCACGCTTCGCAGCATCGGCGAAGGCCTCGCGTACACCCGGGCCCACCGGCCAATCCTGGCCATCGTCACCATCGTGTTCATCGTCCAGGTGATTGGCATGCCGGTTGCCGCCCCGCTCGGGCCGATGTTCTTCATCGAGGTGCTTGACTTCAATTCGGCGCAGGTGGGTCTAATGGGGGCGACCTGGGGCCTCGGCTCGTTGTCCGCCAGCATCACCCTCGCGCGCAAGTCCCACCTGGCGCTCCGGGGCGGTTCGCTCGCGTTCGTGGCGGTGGTCTTCGGCCTGGCTGTCCTGTCCTTCGGATACTCCCGCTTCATCCCGCTCACGGCTGTCTCCGACTACGCGATGGGTGCGGCGTTCACCAGCACGAGCCTGGTCGCGAGCACCCTCATCCAGCACCTGGTGTCCGATGAGATGCGGGGACGCGTCCTCAGCTTCTTCCCGCTCACGATTGGCATCGCCCAGGCGGCGACGGCGATTGCCGGCCTTGCCGGGCAGGCAATCGGCCTCGCACTCCTTCTCCCATTGCTCGGCTGGCTGGTGCTCGCGGGCGCGCTCCTCACCACCATGCGCTATCGCGCCTTCCTTGGCGCTCGCGTCCAGTCGCGCCTCACCGCCGCGCGCGAACGTGAGATATCCCCGGGTTAGCCGCCCGTGCCTGTCGCGCCGCCCGGCCGCGGCCGCGGTTCGCCTGGCATGCCCTCGGCTACCGTTCGAGGCTGCTTGCCTGCGGGCCCTTGTCCCCGGGTTCTTCCCGGTACTTCACCTCGTCCCCAACCTCGAGCAGGTCGAACTCGTCGCCGATCACGCTGTTCCGGTGGAAGTACACCTCGTGCCCATCCTCGGCGGCCAGGAAACCGTACCCGCCTTCGGGGAACAGCCGGACCACGCGGCCGCGCGCGGGCCGGATCGTTGGGCTGACCTGGCCCCGCTGCAATCGCGCGTGGTCCTCGAGCTGGCGCTGGGCCGCGTCGAACGCCTGCGAGATTGCCACGTGCAGGTCGTCGGCCTGTTGCCGCGTGACCCTGGCAACTGCGCCCGGCACATCGGCGTGGATGTTCACCTGGTACGGCCCACCCTTGCGGTGGTGATTGCGCGGGGCCTCGATGACCACCCGCAGCGACGTGATGCGGGGGTAGAACCGCCGCAGCCGGTCGATCCGCTCGTGCAGGTAGGCGTTGGCCTCCGGGCTTTCGATCACCCCGTTGTCGACAATCTCATAAGGAAGGATGGGTGCGCGCGCCGCTTCGGCTGGCGGGTGCGGATCTTCGCGCTTCCACGTCACCCGCACGCTCTCCTCATCGTCGGCGTAGTCGACCGTGAGCTCGCCCTCGTACGCCCGGTACAGCGCTTCGGCGATGCGCCGTGGCAGGTGGATGTCCGTCGTGGTGACCACGATGCGAGTCTCGTCCTCCTGGAGGTCGATCACGCGATTCATCGGGTGCTCGGCGCGCTCCAGCTCTTCCTCGGCCCGCAGCGCGGCCATCACATCGGCCTTGTGCAGCCGCAGGAACTCCCCGGAGATGGTGAGCGTCCCGGCGGGGTACGCATCACGAACGCGGCGGCAGGCGGGGCACACCGTCTGTTTCGCAGCTTTGCCCGGTCCCTCTCCCGCCGGTTGCCACCGCCACCGGCCGCCCTGGTAGACCGCTTTGCATTCCGTGCACACCGTGGGCTCTGGAAACTTCCGCGAGAGGCGGTACGCATCCTGGTTCGTCGGCGTGATGATGGCGTTGCGGATCATCGGCTGGCCGCTGGGAGTCAACTCGTCGCGATTGCCGCGCGCTGGTCCTGGCATGGGGCAAACCTCGTCTTCGGGCTGCTGGCCCGGTGTGCTGTGGTCGGGGCCACCATGGCCCGGATCATCATGCCGTCCGCGGGCGCGCGCGGGAAATGGCCACCCGGCTACCTCTCGATGGCCTCACGGTCCGCGCCACCAGTGGTGTGGCCGGCGGCGGCCGGGTCGATCTCGCGCAGCCTCCCGTCCTCCATCGCAAACACCCGGTCGGCGATATCGACGATCCGCAGGTCGTGCGTCACAACGACAAGGCTCCTCGTCTCGCCGGTCTTCACCGCCGATTGCAGGAGCTCCATCACCGAGCGGCCGGCGTGCGAATCGAGGCTCGCCGTGGGTTCGTCAGCAAGGATGATATCGGGCCGGTTCGCAAGCGCGCGGGCGATGGCGAGGCGCTGTTGTTCACCTCCGCTCATGTCGTTGGGCCGCAACCGCGCCCGGTGGCCCAGGTCGAGCAACGCGAACAGGTCCTCCACCCGGTGCCGCGCAGCGGCGCCCGTTATCCCCGCAAGGTTGAGTGCGATCTCGACGTTCTCCACGGCGTTCAGCGCGGAGATCAGGTTGAACGACTGGAATACGAAGCCAATATGCCGGAGCCGGAACCGTGCGCGGCGGCCCTCGCTCAGCGATGTCACCTCCTCGCCCAGGATCGAGACGCTGCCCGACGTTGGCCGCAGCAGACACCCCAGCATCGAGAGCAACGTCGTCTTGCCGCAACCGGAGGGACCGATGATGACCACCGTTTCGCCTTCCAGCACCCGAAAGCTGACCCGGTCCACGGCACGCACGGCCGCATCACCCGAACCGAAGACGCGGGAAAGCTCGCGCACCACCAGCGGGGCGCTCATCGGCATTCGCTCGCGATACCAGACTGGTGAGATGACATCTCTTCCCGCCTTGAGATTCGCCGGGGTGGCGGCCGGGCGCCGGGCGGTGCTTCCCGCCAATCGTCGCCGGATGTCGAATCGGCGACCGTTGGCGGCGCACGGGAAAGGGCAGGGGCCTAACCCTGGTGCCGTAGCCGGCCTCCCGGTCGGGCGGCGCCGTCGCCGCGAAGGCGGTGGCGTGTTGTCCCTGCCCTTGGCCTCAGAGTAGCCCGCTTACAGACCCGGGGTGACGGCCACCCGGCCCGTCCACCATGCGACCTTCGTCGCGATCCGGCTACCCGGCCGGGCGGGCGGCCGGGGAGTCCGGGCTGGCTTGTGCGCCGGGCCCCGCTTCGCCCCCCAGAGCGGGTCCGGGCGCATCGCCCGCGCCGTTCGGGGAGAGTGGCGCATGCCACGGTTCGTTCGGGTCGCTTTCGAGCAGCTCGGTCAGTTCGGGGTCCTGCAGCGTTTCCACCTCCAGCAGCGCCCCGGCCACCTTGTCGAGCAGCGCCCGGTTCTCGGTCAGCAGCTGCTTCGCCCGTTCCCTCGCTTCGACGACGATGCGCCGCACCTCCCGGTCGATCTCCTCGGCCGTGGCTTCGCTGTAGTTCCGCGTCTCCGAAATCTCGCGGCCGAGAAAGACGAGCTCCTCGGTGCGGCCGTAGGTGAGCGGCCCGAGTTTCTCGCTCATCCCCCAGCGGGTGACCATTGCCCGCGCGAGGCGGCTCACCTGCTCGAGGTCGTTCGATGGCCCGGTCGAGGCCGAACCGAAGACGAGCTCTTCCGCCGCGTGTCCGGCGAGTGCCGCGCACAACTGGTCGCGGAACATCTCCGGCGTCTTGAAGTGCTCCTCCTCCTGGGGAAGGAAGC
>JBBIVC010000039.1:0-12545 GCA_037439905.1 Thermoflexus sp. | reverse complement strand
CCGGGTATACGCCCGCGTGCTCAGCGGGGGCGTGGTGCGGCCCGGAGATTCCGCGGAGCTGCTCTCTCCGGGCGCCTGAGATCACTTCACCTCGAACGGGGTGTGCATCCCGAGCTTGTAGTGGTCTTCCTTCGTGCCATTGGGCTCGGTCTCGACGATCAGGCAGGCCAGCTCGTACTTCCCCGGTTCGAGCCCGATGCGCAGCGCCTGGACGTGCCCTGCCGCAAGCCCCTCGATCTCCGCTAGTACCTCGCCATCCTTCCGGATCACCAGCTCGTGCGTCTCCTTGCCGGTGTTATCGGCGATGAACTGGATGACTCCTGCCGGCGCCTCTTTCTTGCCGGGCGCGACGGACCACTCGTGGAGTTCGACCCTGACGGTGGTATCCGCCGGGCCGGGGTCGGGCGTAGGGGTGGCGTTGGGGTCGACGGTGGGATGGGCCTCTGCTTCGGGGTCGGCCTCCGCCGCCGGCGTGGAGGCATCACCATCGTCCGCACCGGAACAGGCGGTGGCGAGGAGCGCAGCAGCGACGGTAAGGGCCGCGAGGCCCGGGCGGAGGACGGAAAGCAAGGTCGGCCTATACCAATACATTAGGTATACCTAATTCTCGAAGTTTGGCTGAGTATCCATGGCCGGCCGGCAACCGTCAACCGCGCGGCGCGGTCCCTCCGCCGAAAGGGTGATGCCGGCCGGGCGCACGATCGGATACGCTGAGGCACAGCTCCACGAGAGGTTTCCGTTGACGCGATAACACCGGCGAAGCGCGAACGTGTCCGGGGCAGGGCTCGAACAGCCCGCCCGCACGTGCCGGTGTGCCCAACCTCTCCCGTCCCAGCACCTCCGTCGCCGCTTCGTCTGCACCGATCCGTCCCGGGCGGGAGCATGCGTTTCGTGGAGTTTGCTGATGCTGACTGTCGCCTCACTGCGGCACGAACTCGGTGGCCGGGCAGTGCTGACGGATGTCTCATTCGCGGTGAACCGGGGCGAGGTGCTTGGGGTGGCCGGCCCAAATGGAGCCGGGAAAACGACCCTTCTGCGCATTTTGGCCGGCGCTCTCCGCGCCGAGGGCGGGCGGGTCGAACTCGCCGATGGCGCGCGCACCGGCTACCTGCCGCAGGGCTACGCCGGGCGCCAGGATGAGACTGTTGCCGCCGTCTTCCCGGCGGCCCTCGGGGCCGACGCGGCCGCAGCCCGGCTCGAAGCACTGGCCGAGCAGCTGGCCCTTGCACCGGCCGGCGCCAAGCGTGACCGCCTGGCCGCCGAGTACGACCGGCTGCTCGCGGCCCTCGCCATAGGCCCGGCCGGCCTCGATACGCAGAAGGCCCGCGGAGCCCTGGGGTTGCGCCATGTGCGGCCGGCGACACGGGTCGCCGAGCTCTCGGGCGGCGAGCTGACCAGGCTGGGGCTGATCGACCTCGTCGCGTCCCGGCCGGACGTGCTCCTACTTGATGAGCCGACGAATAACCTCGATATCGCCGGGTTGGAGTGGCTTGAAGACCAGGTACGCCGCTTCCCCGGCGCGGTCGTCGCCGTTTCGCACGACCGCGTGTTTCTCGATCGGTGCGCGACGAAGGTGCTGGAGCTCGATGCCAGGGGCCAGGGCGCCGAGCTTTTCGTGGGCAACTACTCGGCGCTGCTGGCCGAGAAGGAGCGGCGCGAGGCCGAGCGTTGGAGCGCCTACCAGCGCCAACAACGCGAGGAAGCGCAATTGAAGCAGGCCATTCACAAGATCGAGACCCGCGCGCGGGGTATCGAACAGCGGACCGTCGACTTCGCGAAACGGAAGAAGGCGCTCAAGATCGCACGGCGGGCAGTCACCCTGAAGGCGCGGATCGAACGCCAGCTCGAATCGAGCGGCCACATGGAGCGCCCGGAGAAGCGCCCGCACGGCTTCCACGGCGGGTTCGCCGCGCCCGGCGAAGGCAGCTCGCGGCTGCTTGCCCTCAATCGCGTTGCCATCGCCATCGGAGGCAGGGTGCTCGCCCGCGAGATCACCTTCACCGTGCAGCGGGGCGAGTGCGTGGTCATCACCGGGCCCAACGGCGCTGGCAAGACCACGCTGCTGCGGACCATCCTGGGCGAGCTCCCCCCGGCCGCCGGCGAGGTCGTCGTTTCGCCCTCGGCAAAGGCCGGCTACCTGGCGCAGCAGGACGACCCGGCGTTCCTGGAGGGCGGCGCGCGCACCCCGGTGGAACTGCTGCGGCGCGCCGTGCCGATGACCGAGGCGGAGGCCGCCAACTTCCTTCATCGCTTCCTGCTCGGCCACGACCAGCTCCGGACCCCCGTCGCGCAACTGAGCTATGGCGAACGGCGGCGCCTCGCACTCGCCCTGCTGGTCCGCGGCGGGGCCGGCCTGCTCATCCTCGATGAGCCCACGAACCACCTGGACCTCGCCAGCCGCGAGGCGTTCGAGGAGGCGCTGGCGAACTACGAGGGTGCGGCGCTCGTGGTCAGCCACGATCGGCGGTTCATCGAACGGTTCGCCGACCTGGTGGTGGAGCTGGGGTGAGCCCACGAGCGCTCGGCCGAAAGTCGGAACCGGCGCCTCGGCGGAAGGCCGAGGCTCGTTGCGCGAGCCGCCGGTACGGTGCGCTCCGGCGTGCCTGGCGACACTTGAGGATTGGCCGCGGCGAGCGGCCGGAAAGAAGCATCGTGACCGATACTGAATCGACCTCCGCATTCGATGCCGTGATCGTCGGGGGAGGGGTGGCCGGGACTGCGACCGCCTGTGCCCTGGCCAGCGCCGGCCTGCGCGTCTGCGTTATCGAACGGCGCGACCTGGCCCGCGACCCGAACCGCGGCGATGTCCTGCACCAGTCCGCGGTGGAGCACCTGGAGCGCTGGGGCGCTTTCGAGGAGCTCGAACAGCGAGGCGCGTTCGCGGTCCGCCAGAGCCTGTTCACCAATGCCAGCGGCTCGTTGAAGGTGCGCATCGACCAGTCGATCCACCCGCTGACCGTGTTGAACCACGCGGAGATCGAGGCGGCGCTGGCCGACGCTGCTGGCCGGCTGGGGGCCACGCTCATCCGGGGCCGCGCGACCGGCATCGAGCAGACCGCCAGCGGCTGGCGAGTGCTGACCGAACAGGGCGAAGCCGCGGGCCAGCTGCTGGTTGGCGCCGATGGTGCGGCGTCCAACGTGCGCGGGTGGCTCGGCATCGGCGTGGACGCCACGCCATACCCGCAGTCGGTCGTGATCGCGCACGCACAGTACCCGTCGTGGCTGCCCGATGACACGTATTGCGCGGTCCTCAGCCCCGAGGGGCCGGTGGTGGTGGTGCCGACCACGCCTCGGGGCCGGTGCCGCATCGCCATCGGCGTGCCAACCGAAACCGGCGCGAGCGGCGACATCGCCGCCTACCGCGAGGTGCTGCGCGCCCGCGACCCGCGCCTCGGCGAGCTCGAACTGGAGCAGCGGGGAACCTCCTACTTCTACAAGCTGGCGCGGCAGCACGCCCGGACCTACACGGGCCCCCGTGCCGCCCTGGTCGGCGACGCCGCGCATGTGACGCATCCCGCGGGCGGGCAGGGGATGAGCATGGCTATCGAGGACGCGGCGGCGCTCGCCCGCTTCGTCGCCCCGGTGCTTCGCAGTGAGGCCCCGGGTGAGCTCGACGCGGGACTGCGGCTGTACGAGCGCGAGCGGCGCCCGCTTAACCAGCGGGCGATGCGCGCGGCCGACACCGCGGCGAAGCGCACCCTCCCTGGCAGGCGGAACTACCGCATGACGGTGGCCGGGCTGAAGTTCATCTCCCGGGTGCCTGGTGGGGCGAAAATCCTGAGCCGCCAGTTCGGCGGGGCGCGCTAACACTCAGCCGGCGAAGGGCTCGCCGTCCCAGCGTTCGCGGGTGACGAAGCTCGAGACCGGCTTCCGCTTGAGCTTCGTCAGCTGCCGCACCGGTTTGCCCAGCGGGATGATGGTGCAGACAGCAACCGAATCGGGGAGGTTGAGGAGCTCGCGCAGCGCGGGCTCCTCGGCGATGGGCATCGTCGTGAGCGTCCCGCCAAGGCCCTCGTTCCGCGCAGCCAGCAGGATGTTCCAGGCGAGCGGATAAATCGAGGCGCCGCTCGCTACCGCCGTCCGCGGGAGGTACTGATCGATCGAGGCGACCACGCGGAGGTCGACGCACACCACGAGCACGACTGGAGCGTGCCGGTAGGGCTCGGTGAGCGTGGGCGGCACCGGGGTCGCGGCGATGATCTCCGGGGTGGCCTTCGTGGGGACGACGGTGTTCCAGGGGTTCTCGCCG
Source organism: Thermoflexus sp. (assembly GCA_037439905.1). Taxonomy (GTDB): domain Bacteria; phylum Chloroflexota; class Dehalococcoidia; order Tepidiformales; family Tepidiformaceae; genus Amarobacter. The sequence goes on along the minus strand of JBBIVC010000039.1, from coordinate 8,296 downwards.
AGGGCCACCTGGGCGGCGTAACGGCGCGCGGCCGGTTTGGCGCACTCGGCGATGGCGTCTTTCGTCGCCTGGTCGCGCACCACGATGACGTGCCAGCCCTGGCGGTTCCCACCGCTGGGCGCGAAGCGGGCATGGGCGAAGATGCGCGCGAGCACCTCGTCGGGTACGGGGTCCGCGGTGAATTCGCGGGCGGCGAACGTGGTGTCCATGACGTCGTACAGTTCCATGCCGCGCATTGTGGTGGAACGCTGGCGGCGTGGCGAGCCATTTCCCGTCGATTCGTGCCGAATAGTTGGTTGCCAAGTATCCGGCCCGCGGGTACCTTGCCAGCACATGGCTGCGCGCCCCCTCCTCCCCGGCGAATACGCCGTGCTCGCGCTGCTCGCCCTGCGGCCGATGCACGGGTACGAAATGACCGCGTTCATCGAGGAGGAGGGGCTTGCCGATGTCTGCCCGGTGGAGCAAAGCACGCTCTACACGTACCTGCGCAACGTGGAGGCGCGCGGCCTGGTAAGGTGGAGCGAGGAGCGCGTGGGCAACCGGCCCCCGCGCAAGCGGTTCGAGCTCACGCCGGCCGGGCGCGACCTCATCGATGGCTGGCTGCGGCAGCCGGTTGAACGCATGCGCGAAGTTCGGCTCGACCTCCTGGTGAAGCTGTTCTTCCTCGAACGGATGGACGCGGAAGCGCACGCCCGGCTGCTGCGCGACCAGGTCGCGGCTTGCGAACGCTACCTCGCCGGGCTCGATGCCGTGCCGCGCGCGGGCGGGTTCCAGCGCCTGGTGGCGCAGTCGAAGCGCACCGCCGCCGAAGCGACGCTTGCCTGGCTCCGGGCCCACGCCGCCGAACTCGAGGCCCAGGGGGCCCGCCGGTGACGCGGCCACGTGCCACCTTCCGTGCGCGTCTCCTGGCGGCGGTCGTCGCTGCGCTCCTCACGGTCGCCATGGCAACGGCCTGCGGCAGCGGCGCCGGCGGGGCAGAGGAACGGCAGGCGGGCGCGATCAAGGTCGCGGCGGCGGCCGACCTGCGGTCGCTCATCAACGCCATTCAGCCGCAGCTCGATGCCCACTGCCAGACAGCGACGACGTTCGTCTTCGGGTCATCGGGCCAGCTCAAGAGCCAGGTCGAGGCTGGGGCGGACTTCGGTCTCTTCCTCTCGGCCGATATCCAGTATCCGCGCGAGCTCGCGGCGCAAGGCCTCGTCGTCCCCAATGGGGTGGCTTCATACGGGGTGGGGCGGATCGTCCTGGCCACGCGCGCGGGGATCGATCCTGCCACGGGACTCGATGACCTCCGCAGGCCCGACATTCGCCGCATCGCGATTGCGAACCCGGCCCATGCGCCCTACGGCCGGGCTGCCAGGCAAGCGCTCGAATCGGCGGGCGTGTACGAAAGCATCGAGAGCAAGCTCGTCCTCGCCGAGAACATCCGCCAGGCCACCGATTATGTCGAGTCCGGCAACGCCGACGCGGCGATCGTTGCGCTGGCGCTGGTGATCAAGGGTTCCCCGGCTCCGTACACACTGATCGACGCCTCGCTCCACGAACCCATCGAACAGGGTGGGGCCGTCATCAAGGGTTCCGGTGCCGAGCTCACCGGGCGCTGCCTGCTGGAATACCTGCTCGGCCCCGAAGGCCAGGCGGCGCTGCGCGAATTCGGGTTCGAGGGTGTGGCGCCATGAGCCTTGGCGAGGTCGACTGGAGCACCTTCCGCGTTTCCGCGCAGGTTGCCATCGTGGCAACCCTCGTCTGCATCGTGGCGGGCACGCCGCTTTCGTGGGTGATATCGCGGCGGCGGCCGGGAGTGGCCGGTGTGCTCTCCGCCGCGGCGATGCTCCCGCTGGTCCTGCCACCCACGGCCGTCGGCTACTACGTGCTCTATGGCCTCGGCCGGCAGAGCGCGTTCGGCCGGTTCCTCATCGATGACCTGGGCATCCGCCTGGTCTTCACCTGGCAGGGGCGGCGATCGCGGCCGCGATCGTCTCGATTCCGCTGTTCGTGCGCACGGCCCAGGCGGGCTTCGAGCAGATCGACCCGGAACTCCTCGATGTCTCGGCGACGATGGCCGGGAGGGCGAGGGTGTTCTGGGAGGTGGCCATCCCGCTCGCCTGGCCGTCGCTGGTGGCAGCGGCGCTCATCGCCTTCGCCCGGAGCCTGGGCGAGTTCGGCGCGACCATCATCGTCGCGGCCAGCATCCCCGGCGAGACGCGGACGGTCCCTGCCGCCATCTACGACGCCACCCAGGCCGGCGACACCGCGCTGGCCCACACGCTGGCCCTGCTCACACTGGCGATCGGCGTGGTGATCCTGGCGGCCCTGGCCATCGTGCTCGGCCGGCGGCAGGGGAACGGCTAGCCGTGGAAGGGCTGCTCTCCTTCCAGGCCGAAACCAGGCTCGGGGCGTTCACGCTCGATGCCTCGTTCGAAACCGGGCCGGGCATCACGGTCCTGTTCGGGCATTCCGGGTCGGGCAAGAGCATGACCCTGAAATCGATCGCCGGCCTGCTGCGCCCGGGCCGGGGCCGGATCGTGTTCGACGGCCGGGTGCTCTTCGACTCGACGGCCGGGGTCGAACTGCCGCCGCATCATCGCGCGATCGGCCTCGTGACACAGGGGAATACGCTCCTTCCGCACCTGGACGTGCGCGGCAACATCGAGTTCGGGATCCGCCACCTGGGCCGTGCCGAGCGGGCAGCCCGGACGGCCAGCCTGCTCCGGATGTTCGGGCTCGAAGGTTTCGAACGCCGGAAGCCGCGGTCGCTCAGCGGCGGGCAGCAGCAGCGCGTCGCGATCGCGCGGGCGCTTGCCCGGCAGACGCGTCTCCTCCTCCTGGATGAACCGTTCAGCGCGCTCGATGATTCGTTGCGCAACGCGATGCGGCGCGAGCTCCTGCGGCTGAGGTCCGAGCTGGGGCTCACCATCCTCTTCGTGACGCACGACCTGCGGGAGGCGCACTTCCTGGCGGACCGGGTGGCGGTGTTCGATGGGGGCCGCGTGCTGCAGCTCGGCCCGCGCGAGGAGGTCTTCCGGCGGCCCGCCTCGCGCCGTGTCGGGGAGCTGACCGGCGTATCGAACATCTGGGAAGGGAGCGTCGTCGCCGTGGACGGCGAATCGGTGACCGTGGACGTCCAGGGGGCGATGCTGCGGGCGCTCCCGGCGGGCCGGGCGTTCGCAGCGGGTGAACGCGTGGATGTGATGGTGCGGGCCGAGCGCGTGAACCTGCGGCGAGACATGCAGGCATCGGCATCACGGCGGAACACGCTGCCCGCCGCCATCGTGGCGGAGTTCGCCTACGGCTCGAGCCACGTGCTCCAGATGCAGCCCGAAGGCCCCGGCCCGCGCATCGAGGTCGAGATCGCGGCACGGCCATACGAAGTGCTGGGCATCCCCGAACGGCGCCTCTTCAACCTGGAGATCGACCCGGCCGATATCCACCTGGTGCCCGCTTCCGCCGCGGGCGGCGGCGGAACTATGTCGTGAGCCGGGCCGGGGCCGCGGCGGGCACCCCGGAAGCGACCGGGAAGAGGACGGTGAAGGTGGTCCCTTCCTCGCCGGATTCGACGATGATGGCGCCGCGGTGCGCATTGACGATGCCGATGACAGCAGCCAGGCCCAGACCGCGGCCCGCGCCCTTCGTCGAATAGAACGGCTCGAACACGCGCCCCAGGCTCTCCGGCGGGATCCCGGGCCCATCGTCGGAGACGCTGATGAAGGCGTAGCGGCCGGGCGAGAGGATGGCGCCGCTGCGCACCCGCGAGAGCTCGGCGGCATCGAAGAACCGCGCGCCGCTGGTGACACGCATGTGGCCGGGGCTATCGCCCAGGGCGTCGTAGGCGTTGGTCACCAGGTTCATCACCACCTGGCGGAGCTGTACATCGTCGCCCTCGATGAGCACCGGCTCCTCGGAGGCATCGACCTCCACGACGACGAAGCTGCCCGACACGCGGCGGACGAGCTTCACGGTGTCGCGCACGAGCTCGGCGACATCGACCTGGCGGATCATGAGCTGGCCGCTGCCGGCGTACGCCAGGAGCTGGCGCGTCAGGTCAGCCGCCCGGAAGGCAGCCGTTTCGATTTCGGCGATCGATTCAGCCGCCGGGGAAGCGGGGTCGAGTTCCAGCTTGGCCAGAGCGGCGTGCCCGGCGACCGCCAGGAGGATGTTGTTGAAGTCGTGGGCGATGCCACCCGCGAACAGGCCAAGGCTCTCCAGCCGCTGGGCCTCCTGCATCCGCCGTTCGAAGGCGCGTTCACGGCCCTCGCGCTCGCGCAGCTCGGTGACATCGCGGCCGCTCACCTGCCACAGGCCATCGCTCCCGGCCGGGACGAAGGCGAGGTCGACCCGGCGGCGGCCCGGCCCGGCGAAGGTGACCTCGAACCGCGGGATGGCGCCGGCGGCGCCGCCAGCAAGCGCATCGCGGACAAGGTGGCGATCGCGCTGGGCAACGAGCGCCTCTAGCGGGCGGCCGGCGATCTCGGCCTGGTCGGCGGCGCCCGCGAACTCGAGGCCAGCGGGGTTCGCGAACGTAATCACTCCATCGCGGACGAGGTAGATGGCATCGGGGGTGGAGCCGACGAGCGCCTGGTACCGGCCCGCGGATTGCTGGAGCGAATCGAGCATGCGGTTGATGTCGGCGGCGAGGCGGCCGACTTCGTCGCGGCCCCCGGGGGCGACGCGCCCGCCGAGCATGCCCGAGCCCCCGATGGCGCCCAGCTCGGTGCTCAGGCGGCGCAGGCGGCGTACGACCAGCCGTTCGAGCAGCCAGAAGATGGCGATGCCCATCACCAGGGTGACACCGGCGGCCACCATGAGCATCCAGCGGCTGACCTGCGAGGCCTCGCGGGCGATGGCGCGGTCGATCCGGGCTTCGATGCGCAGCGTGCCCTGGCGGTTCTCGGATTGCAGCGCGCCCGATGCCACCAGCGTGTCGTCATCGGCCTCGCGGATCGAAAGGTCTTCCTCGCTGCTGGCCCCACTGGTGTTCAGCGAAAGCTCCAGCAGGGTCTGCGCGGAAAGCCGTTCGAGCGTGCGGGCATCGAGGTAGCGGCCCATCAACAGATACCCGCGCGCCGGACCCTGGTCCTCGCTGGTGAGCACCGGCCGAAGAGCGAACATCAGCGGGCCGCTTTCGAGAACCACGATGCCGGAGCGCGTGTACGACTCGGCCTCGCGACCGGGGAGGCCCGGGGGCACCGCCAGTTCCGGCAACAGGTCCGGTGGTGGCGCCAGCGGCGTACCGGCGCCGGGGTCCGCGCCGCGTGTGGTCACCGGCCTGCCATCGAGCCCGATCAGCACCAGGAAGTTGAGGTCGAGCGTTTCGAGCGTATCGAGGCCGAGGTTCTCTTCCTCGTAGGCGCGATTATGGTCGCGCATGTACTCCCAGGTCGCGTCCCAGGATGCCCAGTCGGAGACGGTGGTATCGAGCTGAGCGATCTCGTTGGCGATGGCGTTGCGGGCCCGTTCGATATCGCGCTCGGCGTAGGAGCGTTCGAGGTCCGAGAACGATTGGCCGGTGACGAGCGTGGAGAACCCGTAGAGCCCCACGGCGGTGCAGACGAACGCGGCGGCGACAATGAGCGCGGTGGTCCGCCGGAGCGTCATTGCCATGACAGGTGTCCCCGGTCGAGATTTGTCGCTCAAACGGAATACTCGGCAGCGATGATGAGGGAGACCATGAGGGAAAGTCCCAACTCTGCGAGCCTCAGTATGCGGCTATCACGTTCTTGCAGGAAACCGGACGCAATCAGAGCGCTCCGCGCTCGCGCAGCCCCGCAATCTCCGCCTCGCTATAGCCGAGCTCTTGGAGCACTTCATCCGTGTGCTCGCCGGCCTCGGGCGCGCGGGTGGGGCCAACGCGGTCCAGGCCGTCGATGTTCAGCGGGTGGTTCACGATGAGCGCGGCGGGCACCGCCGGGTCGGCCGGGGGTACGGCCATCCGGTTCGCGTGGACCTGCGGATCGTGCCGGAGGTCCTGGACGTGCGCCACGAGCGTGACGGGCACACCGGCCGCGCGAAAGATGCGCATCCATTCGGCGGCGGTGCGCTGGATGAAGGTGGCCTTGAGCTCCTCGACCAGCGCCGGGGCGTGAGCGGGCCGCGCCTCGTGGTCGCCGAAGCGCGGGTCGGCCAACAGGTCCTCGCGGCCGGCGGCAACCAGCAGGGCATCGAGCTCGGCGTGGGTGCGCACCATGTAGAGCTGGAGCAGCCGGCCATCGCTCGTCTCGAAGAGCACGCGGTTGGGGCTGGTGAGGGGCCGGGCAGCATCGCGGCCGGGGAACTCGGCTTCGACCATGGCGGCCTGGGCGTAGCAGAGGTTCGCCCAGATGCCGTTGGCGAGCAGGCTGGTGTGCACGCGCGTGCCCCTGCCGGTGCGCTCGCGGTTCAGGAGCGCCGTCACGATCATCGCGTAGACGGCGACGGCGGTCGGATGGTCGCCCATGCCGGGAGTCGACATCCCGGGGATGGCTCCCGGCGAGCGCACCAGGTCCATCAGCCCGGTGCGTGCCCACCAGGCGACGCCGTCGAAGCCCTCGAGCTCCGCGTCCGGGCCTTCTTCCCCGTAGGCGGTGAGGGAGGCGTAGATCATCCGGGGATTGAGTGGCGCCAGGTCTTCGTAGGTGAGCCCGAAGGCGCGGCGGGTGGCGAACGGCTGGTTGGTGACATAGACGTCGCAGTCACGCACCAGCCGCAGCAGGATCTCGCGCGCCTCGGGTGTCTTGAGGTTGAGCGTGATGGAGCGTTTGTTGCGGCCATCGGCGAGCCACATGTAGTTCATCGGGGCGCGCGGGCTGAGGGGGCCGTTCGCGAGCGCGCGGTAGGGGTCGCCCGCGCCGGGCGTCTCGACCTTGATCACCGAGGCGCCAAAGTCGCCCAGGATGGTGGTGGCCACCGGGCCGGCAATCCAGGTGCCCACATCCAGGACTTGCAGCCCCGAGAACAGGTAGTCGCCGCCTCCGGCCATGCGTTCGCCCTCCTCAGTCCCAATTTGTTGGGGATTCTGGCCGAAGGGCGGGCTGGCGTCACTCCGGGCGGCGGTCGGCTATAGTCCGCTCACGCTGTTGGCAGGGGGTTCGAACATGAGACTGGAAGGCATGCGGGCGATCGTGACCGGGGCGGCCTCGGGCATCGGGGCCGCGACGGCGAGCCTGTTTGCGGGGGAGGGGGCGCGCGTGCTCGCGGTCGACCTGGCCGGCACGCGGCTGGCCGGGGCACACGCCGATCAGCCGCGCATCGAGCCCTTTGAGGCGGATATCGCGAGCGAGACCGCCGCCGGGATGATCGTCGCGGCCGCGCTGGACCGCCTGGGCGGCCTGGACATCCTGGTGAACAACGCCGGCACCGGTTCGAACGCGCTCGCCGAGGTGCTGCCGCTGGCGGAGTGGGACCGGGTGTTCGCGGTGAACCTCCGGGGCATGTTCCTCCTCTGCCAGGCCGCGATCCCGGCCCTGCGCGAATCGGGGCGGGGGCGGATCATCAACGTCGCCTCGGTGATGGCCGAGCGGACAGACTACGGGCTCTCGGCCTACGCAGCCTCGAAGGCGGGCGTGGCCGGGCTCACGCGCACGCTGGCGCTGGAGCTGGGGAAGTTCGGGATCACAGCGAACTACATCCTCCCGGGGGCCATCTACACGGGGATGACGCGCCAGAACTTCGACCAGGACCACATCCGGCAGGCCTGGGAGCGGAAATCGCCGCTCAAGCGGCTTGGGCAGGGGATCGACATCGCCCGCGGCATCCTGTTCCTCGCCTCGGAGGACGGGGGATTTGTCACCGGGCACGGGCTGGTCATCGATGGCGGGCTGACGCTGCGGACGTAGGGGTGTTCTCTGGTTCCACCAGCTGGTACCCGCAGTCCTCTCGGAAGCGACACTCGGCGCAATTAGGGCTCCGGGGTCGACACAATGTGCGACCAAGCTCCCACAACACTACGTCGAACACGCCCGGGAACGTCGGGCTGGCTTCTCGTGCCGCGTACACAACGACATCGACCGAAGCCCCGGGCTCGACGAATCCGAGGCGTTCCATGACTCTCCGGACATGGACGTCCGCCGAAATGTCGATGTATTGCCGGTCCCGGAGCTTAATGTGGAAGTGACGGACAAGGATGTTCGCCGCCATCGTAGCTATCTTGGGACCGGCGCCATGAAACTCGAGGAACCGGCGTACTACCGTGGCGCTCGAAGGCTCGTCGGACCAGATTCGCGCGGCGTTAGACTCGTACTTCATATCCAGGCGTTCAACCGCACGGTGCAAGACCGTGGCCATGGTTGGTGGGAAGCGGTGTAGCGGTGACGGATCGCTG
>JBBIVC010000038.1:8657-12605 GCA_037439905.1 Thermoflexus sp. | reverse complement strand
CGCGCCGGTTTCGTAGTAGACAGCAGCTTTCACGGGTACCTCCCGGGGGTATTGAGAGATCGTACGCGACGGGCGGCGCGGGTGCGCAACCTGACCGTTATGGCAAGCCCGCCCCAGGCACATCGACCCGCACCTGTTCGATCCAGCCGCGGGAGCGCCCTGCCTGGCGGTCGGCCTCGTCGCCCTCGGAGGTGCAGATGTAGAGGGTCCGGCGATCGGCGCCGCCGAGCATGCAGGCGTATGCGCCCCGGCCTTCGCTCATGGGGATGCGGGCAAGAATCTCGCCGCCCTCGCGCACGCGGAGGCACTCGGCGGTTGTGGGCGAGGCGACCCAGATGGCGCCCTCTTCATCGAGGCAGATGCCATCGGGGGTGGCGCGGCCCAGGCCGGCCCAGGTCCGGCGGCCGGAAAGCGAGCCATCCTCCTCGATGTCGAAGGCGGTGAGGCAGCGGCCGAACGTCTCGGCGACAACGAGCGTCCGGCCGTCGGGGGTGATGACGGCGCCATTGGGAAACGCGAGGTCTTCGGCGACGACGCACGCCTGACCATTGGGGTCGACACGGACGAGGGTGGTGGTCTTGAAGTCCTCGCCGCCTGCGAAATCGAAACCGAAATTGCCGATGTAGGAGCGGCCGAGCGCGTCGACCACCATGTCGTTGGCGTCGCCGCCCACGAAAGGCGAGATATCGGCGACCTCGCGGAGACCAAGGTCCCTGTCGAGCACGAGGAGGCGGTGGTCAGCCATGGAGACGACGAGCAGACGGCCGTCCTGGAGGAAGCCGAGGCCGGAGGGCCTGTTTTCGACCTCGCAGATGATGGAGGTCTGGCCGGTGGGGTCCATGGCGAGCACGCGGCGGGCGTGCATATCGGAGAACCAGAGCCGGCCATCGTGCCAGCGGGGGCCTTCGGGGAATTTGAGGCCTTCGAGGACGACGGTTGGAGGGGGGAAGGGCATGGGAGGTCGCGGTCCTTGGGGTGGTGGCGCGATTTTACACGGGGGTGGCCGGTGGCCCCGGGGCCGTTCGCGGTGGGCCGGGTGGCCCTCCCCCGAGGGGTGGCTACCTGTTACCGTCGATGGCAACGGAGGTGAACAGGTGACTGCAATCGAACAGCTGACATTTGGCCTGCGCCGGGAATCGGCGGCCGGGTATGGCGAGACCATCGAGAACGTGAAGGCGGCCCTCAAGGAGCAGGGCTTCGGCGTCCTGACCGAGATCGACGTGAAGGCGACCCTGAAAGCGAAGATCGGGGCGGATGTGCCGCCATACATCATCCTTGGCGCGTGCAACCCGCCGCTGGCCCACCGCGCCCTCACGGCGAACCCCGAGGTGGGGATGCTCCTTCCCTGCAATGTGGTGGTCCGGGAGACGGAAGGCGGCAAGGTGGTCGTCGAGGCGATGGACCCCGTCGCCGCGATGAGCATCGTCCAGGACGAAGCGGTGAAGGCCGTGGCGGTTGAGGCGCGGGAGCGGCTGGAGAAGGCGCTGGCGGCGCTGTAGCTACTCGCCGCCGATGACCAGGGGGAGGTCCTGCTCCAGGACCTCCGCATCAATCGCGAGCGCGCCGTGGCGCGTCACGCGGACCGTCACGCGCTCCAGGCTCTGTTCGATGACCCGGAAGGCGGTCACTTCGAAGGAGTCGCCTGTCTTGCGGGCCGATGGCGGCCTGATGACGGACCGATACTCCCGCTCGAAGCGCCTGCGCGCCGCTGCTTCCTCGGGCTCCAGCCCTGGCCGGAACGACACATCCTCGATCGATTTCACGAGGTACGAGAGCCGGCTCAGCGGCCGCGTCACTGCCAGGAAGACCTCGACATAGGCAGCGGCTTCGGCTTCGGTCGTGATGTCAACACCGCCATCGGCCGCGGCCATCGCGGTGAACGCGGCCGGGTCTTCGCTCAACACGAAGGCGGTCCCGCCTTCGGCGTACCCGACGTAGTGGACGATGGGCGCGTGCGGCGCGAAGACGGTGACCATGTAGACCCGGTACCGGGAGAGCGCCGGGCAGTCGATGCGCTCGATGTCCGTGGACTGCCGGTCCCGAATCGCCGCGGCGATGTCCTCCCGAAGGGGCGCGATAGCCGCCGCGATGTCCTCCCGCGTGATCGCCATCTAGAGGTCCTCTTTGGCCGGGGGCTTGTGCACCTTGTCCCATGCCTTGCCGTAGTAGACGTCGTACGGCTCCTTGGTGTTCGACGTCACCAGCGTGCCATCGGTGAAGGCGTCGCGGATGCTCTGCCAGGCGGCCTTGTTCGCCTCTTCCTCCGACTTCTTGGCATCGAGGGCTGCCTTCTTCGCCTTTGCGTAGCGCTCCTGCAACAGCGGCGACGTCTTCACGCCCTTCTGGTCCTCCGCGCTCATGCCCAGTTTCGAGAGGATGGCATTCACTGTGCTCGTCGTCTCCTCGTCCAGCATCGTTTTCACGTACTCGGCCCGCCCGAGCTTGTTGATGTCGGCGGTCTTGTTCAGGTTCGAGGCCTCGGCATGGTTCGCTTCGTGGACCAGGGTGAACGCGGCCTGCTCGGCGGTCTTCGTCTTCAGGATCTTGATCTTCCCGGGGGCTGGTGGCTGGTAGATCGACCCCGGACCGGGATAGTTCAAGTCGACCGGGACCTTGTACTTGTCGATGACCGCGAGCGCGGCCTTACCCGCCGGGCTCTTCTCCAGGATAGCCCGGACCTCCTCCATCTTCTTCGCTTCGGGGGTTTTCTCGGCCCCGGAGGCCTTGGCCTTGTCCTCGCCTTCAGGCGAAAGGATGGTTGGGCCATCGTGCCGCTGTATTCGCCGTGAGCCCGGGGGCAGACCTGGTCGCGAAGGTGCTGCCGGCCCCCTGAGCCACCGCTGTACAACCTGATTCCCAGCCGTCCTCTGGAGCGCGACCAGCCGGCTGAGACCTGTGATAGCGTGCTCGAATCCCTCGGCGGGCGCGTGGTCCGGCGCGGCGGAGCGCGACGAGGCGGCCGCCTCGTTGGAGGGGGTGTTCGAGGCCTTGATCCGCGCGTGGCTCATGCCTGACCTTTCGCCGCAGCGCCGTGGCGGCGGATTGTAGCAGATCCGGTGTGTCGCACGGCGCCTGCCCCGGCGGGCATAGACTCAGCCGGTGCGCAGCCGCCAGAAGCCGTGGGCCGGGCAGGCGCCGTGCTATTGCTGGACACGCGCCCCGGGCCGCCTGCGACTCTCCAGGTGTCAGCCGAGCGTGCTACTCCTCGTAGTACTCGACGCCGAGGTGGGTGATCTGCTCCTCGCCCATCATCCAGCGGAGCGTGTTCTTCAGCTTGGTCTGCTGGATGAAGAGGTCGTGCTCGGGGTAGAGCTCGGGCGCGTGCTGGGGGCTCTTGAAGTAGAACGAGAGCCACTCCTGGATGCCCTTCATGCCCGCGCGCTGGGCCAGGTCGAAGAACAGGGCAAGGTCGAGCACCAGGGGGGCCGCGAGGATCGAGTCGCGGCAGAGGAAGTCGACCTTGATCTGCATCGGGTAGCCGAGCCACCCGAAGATATCGATGTTGTCCCAGCCTTCCTTGTTATCGCCCCGGGGCGGGTAGTAGTTGATGCGAACCTTGTGGTAGATGTCGCCGTAGAGCTCGGGGTAGAGGTCGGGCTGGAGGATGTATTCGAGGACGCCGAGCTTGGACTCCTCCTTGGTCTTGAAGCTCTCCGGGTCGTCGAGGACTTCGCCATCGCGGTTGCCCAGAATATTGGTGGAGTACCAGCCGGCGACGCCGAGCATGCGCGCCTTGAGCATGGGAGAGATGACCGTCTTGAGGAGCGTCTGGCCGGTCTTGAAGTCCTTACCGCCGATGGGCACGCCCTTGTCGTTGGCGAGCTTGACGAGCGCGGGGACATCGACGGTGAGGTTGGGTGCGCCGTTGGCGAAGGGCACGCCCTCCATGAGCGAGGCGTAGCCGTAGATCATCGAAGGGGCGATCGACTCGTCGTTGCCCTCCATTGC
>JBBIVC010000038.1:0-8596 GCA_037439905.1 Thermoflexus sp. | reverse complement strand
GCGCACCAGACCATGACGAGGCGGTCGCAGCCATTGTTTGCCTTGAAGTCGCGGATGTCCTTCCGGATCAGCTCGGCGAGCTCCATCTTGTTCTTGCCGGTCTTCACGTTCGTGCCGTGGAGGCGCTTGACGTAGTACTGGTCGAAGACGGCCGGCATGGGCTTGATCGATTCGAGGAACGCCTGGTGGGGGATGAGGTGTTCGTGCTTGTCGAGCACGCCGGCCTTGAGGGCCGCTTCGAAGGCGTTGTCCGGGATCGGGTCCCAGGCGCCGAAGACGAGGTCATCGAGTTCCGCCAGCGGCACGAACTCCTTGATGAGCGGGCTGCGCTTCTCGGTCCGCTTGCCCAGGCGGATGGTGCCCATCTGGGTGAGCGAGCCGATGGGGCGGCCGCTGCCGCGGCGGGCGTTCTCGACGCCGGCGATGAAGGTAGTGGCCACGGCGCCAAGGCCGACCAGGAGGACACCGAGCTTGCCTTTGGCAGGCTTGATTTCCCTTGGAGCTGGCTGAACGAAATCCTTTGGTTCCAACACGACACCTCGTTGACGGGCGAGCGACATGAGCACCCCGTGCCATTGGGACGGGATGCGCCCGGTCTTTGCCCAGTGTTGGACGGTGCTCTGGCGTTTGCCGAGGAGCGCCGCGAGGGCGCTCTGGCCGCCGAAGCGGCGGATGATGCGCTCGGCGGAGTTGAGCTGTTCCCCGTCCACGCGTGCAGGGTAACGGAATTTTCGTTAGGAGGACAGCCGCGTCCGTGCCGACACTGCAGCGCAATTTGCAGCCAGATCCCACTTGAGGCCCGCTGCCCCCCGCACGCCACCCTGATGCGGCAACCGGCCGGTTGTATCACACGGAGGTTGGACGAAATGTCATTCGCTCAGTTGTCGCGCCCCCCGGCAAGCTCTTCTGGCTCGGAGGAATTGCCGCCTCCATCGTCGTGCTCGGCGTGGCCATGCAAACAAGATCAGCGGACGCGGAGGAGTACTACTTCTCGACGGGAGGGTGTACCAACGCCTACGCCGGAAGCTACTTCGATGGTTTCCAACTCGTCTCTACAACGGTCAAGCCGACAAGTGGAACTTGCTCGTACATCTACCAGCTCGCCGACTTCGACACCTATCCATCTCACTCTCACGTCTGGCTCGGGCCTGGCTGGACGACCGCTTCGTCCTCGCTGCGCGGTTACTACATCGCGTATTCAGTGACTGGATACCACAATGCATGCGAAACGGGCACGCCGTCCTGCCCGTACAGCTACGAGCAGACGACCTGGGCCTACAACCCCAACCTTTGACCCCTGCCCATCGACAAGGCCCTTCGGTGACTACCCGGGGGCCTTGCCCTTCAACCCTGGAGTCGGACATGTACCGCCAGCATCGCATTCTTCTTCTAGCCGCTCCGGCCCTGCTCGGCCTCGTGACACCCGGCGCTTGCCGCCACGATCCAACGCCCTCGGTTGAAGGGGTCCGGGTCGACCATGGCTTTGTCAGGTCGTTGCAGCACGATCACCTCCGCTTCGCGGCCGCACTCGCCTCAGACGAATGGATCACTTTCGAAGACTATCAGGCGGCGACGTTGGCGTTCATTGGGTGCGCGTCGAGCCGAGGTGCAACGCTCCGTTCAGAGCCGGAACTCTCCAAGAGGCTCCGCTACTTCTATGCGCTGGAGACTCCGCCTGGACGCGACTTGAAGGCGGAAGTGCTGGCATGTCGGAAGCAGTACCTCGATCCGGTGGAGTTTGTTTGGGCGAGGTACAAGCCGGTGACGGCGCAAGAGGTCGCCGATGCCGAGGAGCTTATGACGAAATGCCTGCAGTCTGCGTCTTCGACAAGCGATTGGCAGAACGTCCCTCCCAAGCCCTCGGAGAACAAGCGCCGGGAGTGCGCGAGGTCCGTGTTCGACAGGACGGGACTGCCCGACTACTACGTCTGGGAATAGGAAAGGCGGAGTCGTCTCGACTGCTGGTCGGCAGCCAGTAAGGGATGTAGAGTCTACATAGCCCCCTGTGTTGCGGAGGGGAATGAAATGCCAATATCGATCCTCGCCCTCAGAGAGGCGCATGTACGTCCAGATCCGTTGACCGCCGAGATACTACGAGCGCGGCTCTGCGGCGCGCCTTTCGCACTGATAGCAGACCGTCTTGGATACGCGGAGCGAACGGTCCGGGCGAAGTCCGAGCGGCTGCTCCACATAGCGCTAATCCCAATTGGCCTGGAAAAGCATGACGCGTGGGTAGCCGGGGCGTGGTCGGTCCTGCATTTCGCTTGCTGTCTGAGCCTCGGCGCGCGCGAAGTACCCGCCAGCAACGGCCCGGCGGTGGCGTGAGCGTGCGCGTCCTTCCCCACTGCGCCATCTTCGTGTTCGTCGCTGGTCTGACGCTGCTTCTGGTGGGAGTGGCCACGAACCGCAACGAGCCGGAACCTGCTGTTGGTGGGGCGCCGTTCGACTTCCGGTTCACGCCGCTCCCGACCCAGAACCGCACGTCGATCACCGCGGGCACACCGCAAGCGCCGCCGTCGCCTACATCCACGCCATTTTCGGGGCCGATCGCCCGGATGAAGATCGCGGCAATCGGCGTAGATCATCCTGTCGAAGAAATCGGCATCACCAACAACCAGCTGGACACGCCCACGGACGCGAATGGGAGCATCGGCTGGTACTACATCTATGACCGGCCTGGGCATGGTGGCAATGCCGTGTTCTCGGCCCACAAGAATTACAATTTTCAGGACGGTCCCTTCGCCCGGCTTGATAAGTTGAATCCAGGAGATTCCATCCTCATAGAGATGAAAGATGGGCCGGAGTATGCGTATGAGGTCATCTTCTACCAGCGGTATGATGTTGAATCGATCCCCATGGGTGAGCTCATAGAGGCACCCCAGAAGCCTCCCGAATCCGAATGGATTACCCTCATTACCTGCGGCGGCCGCTTTCAGGCGACCGAAGCAAGCGGGTTGGGCCATTACCTTGAACGAGACGTGGTAATTGCCGCCCGCATCAGGTAACAGCCCGGGCGACTCAGGTACCTGGCCGTTCCGCCGCCGGCTTCATGGTGGGCGGCACCGCCGGATGGGTCATCGGGATTGCCGGCCTCGTGCCGATCGCGGCCGGCGCGGCGGATGTCTGGCTGGTCGCACCCTTGTTCGGCGCCCCATTCAAGGGCGCCGAGGTGCGCCGGCGCTGGCCGGGCGGGTTGTGGAGAGGAGCGCCGGCCATACGCGCATGGCGCTCCGCGGCCTTCGCCATGTTCCGCGGCGCCGGTGGGACGACCGGGCGGTGAGCTTAGAGCCCGAGCGCCTCGCGCAGCTCCGCCAGGTGCCCGATTACGCGGTCGGGCACGGCCGGGGCGTCGTCCTTCAGCTCGAGCCTATCGCGGTGGATCCAGGTGGCGTGGATCCCGGCGCCCTGGGCGCCGCGGATATCGGCGTAGAGGTTGTCGCCCACGTGCCAGGCCTGCTGCGGGTCTGCGCCGACGCTGGCGAGGGCGTGCTGGAACACGCGGGCATCCGGTTTGCCGTACCCAAATTCGCCTTCGATGACGACCACGTCGACGCGCTCGGCGATGGGGAACCGCGCGAGCTTCCAGCGCTGCATCTCGGCGGGGCCGTTTGTGAGCAGGCCAAGCCGGAAGCCAGCATCGCGCAGACGGTCGAGCGTTTCGAGCGCGTCATCGAACAGCTTCATGCGGTTCGACTGCTCTTCCCAGTAGCCGTGGGAGATGCGGGGCGCGAGCTCGGAGTTGAGCCCTTTCGCAGCGAGGGCCTGGCGGACGTTGTGGGTGCGGGCGTCGTGCAGGCGGGTGCGCCAGTGCTCGACGGCCGCCTCGTCCTTCCAGAACTCCATCATCTGGTGGCGGATGGCGGTGTTCAGGTCCTCGGGGTCGCAGCCGAGTTGTGGCGCGAACGCCTGACAGACAGTCCGCCACGAATCGGCCACACCGCCGGAGGTGTCGAGCAGGGTGTCGTCCATATCGAAGAAGATGGCGCGCGGGGTCACGCAACCATTGTGCGGGCGGGGGCTGGAGGGTGTCGAACGAAGGGGCTGCTACCGGCCGCTGGCGAGGATGGCGGCCTCCCATGCCTCCTTGGCAAGCCCGTTGGCTTCCCGGGGTTGCTGGCGGCGGTTCCGGTGGCGTTCGCGGGCGGCATCGTAGACGTCCGCGATACGCAGGCCGACGGTGCTCCAGCGGAACCGCTCGACCGAACGGCGGGCGGCGCGGCTGAAGTTTGCGCGGAGCTCGGGGTTGCCCAGGAGCACGCCGAGCTTCTCGGCGAAGGGCTCGGGGCAGCGCCAGGGGATGAGGTAGCCGGTCACGCCATCGGTCACGGTTGAGACCAGCCCGCCGACCCGGGAGGCGACCACGGGAGTGCCACAGGCCATGGCCTCGACCGCGACGAGGCCGAAGCTTTCGTAATAGCTCGGCACCACGCAGACGTCGGCCGCCGAGTAGTAGTCCGGGAGCGAGTCGTGGGGAACAGCACCCTCGAAGCGGACATTCCCGGCGATTCCAGCCGCGGCGGCCTGGGCCTGGAGCTCGGCCTTCAGTTCATGGGCGCGCTCATCGCCGCCCACGATGAGCAGGGTGACATCGCGGCGCTCGAGCTGGGCCACGGCATCGACCAGGATTTCGACACCCTTGAGCTTTTCGAGGCGGCCCACCCAGAGCAGGACGGGCGCCTGGGGGTCGAGCCCGAGCTTCGCACGGGAGGAAGCGCGGTCGCGGGGCTGAAAGAGGTCGAGATCGACGCCGCAGGGGACGGTGTGCATCTTCGCGGGGCCGGCGCCGTAGTAGCGGTCGAGGAGCAGGCGCTCGTGGTCGCTGGCGGTGACGATTGCCGTGGCCCTGCGGCCGATGGTGCGTTCGTGGCGGATGCGGAGCTTCGGTTCTTGCTCGCCGAAGCGGGCGCGGTTCTTCACTTCGCCGAGGGTGTGGAACATGACAACGTGGGGGAGGTCGAGCTGGCGGGCGAGGATGGTTCCGGCCCAGCCGCTCTGCCAGTAATGGCTGTGGATGAGGTCGTAGCCGCCGGGCTGCGCGTTGACAAAGTGGCGCATGTTGCGGGCGAAATCGGGGAGGAACTCGATGATCTCTTCCTTCTCGATGGGGCGGGCGGGGCCGGCATCGATGCGGACCAGGCGGAGGTTCGGGGCGACATCCTCGACGCGGGGCAGGTCGCCATCGCGCCTGGTGAAGATGTCGACCTGGTAGCCGAGGCGTGCGAGCTCGCGGGAGAGTTCGAGCACATAGACGTTCATGCCGCCGGTTTCCCGGCCGCCGAGCGGGGCGAGCGGGCTGGTATGTGCCGAGACCTGGGCGATGCGCATGAAGCTTCCGGTACCCCTCGATGCCCGGCCCTGCGCCGGGACTTTCTATTGTGCGGCATTGGGAAACGGGTTGCGCAACGCCATCGGATCGCCGAACATGCGTTCGCAGCACGGAGGCGGCCAATGACTCGGAAAGCACTAAAGGCCAGCATCGAAGAGGGGCTCTTCCCTGGCGAAGTCCTCGTCGGTATCCGGGACGCCGAGGACCGCGACGTCTCGTTCTTTGCCCCGATCGCAGCGGTCCACGGTCAAGGGACAGTGACCGTCCGCCTGGTCGCTTCCAAAGGCGGGCAATGCCTCATCGAACTGCCGGGCGAGGTCTACGGGGCGGGCAGGGTTGTGGCCGTCCGTGAAGCTGATCTTACGGCTGCGTAGGGGATGCCGTGATTCTGAGCGACACGGCGATATTCGAGGCCCTGGATGACGGGCGCCTGACGATCGTGCCGGAGCCACAGCCACGGGTGCCGTCTCTGGGCACTACCTCTGTGTCGTTCGACCGCACTTCGGTGAACCTCCGGCTTGGAAACACGCTGCGCATTCCCAGAGAAGACATGGCGGTGGCCATCGATCTGAGCTCCGGGGCAGCTGGCCCGACGCTCCAGACGCTGTACGACGCGCGCACCATCCCCGATGAGGGTTTCGTGGTCGACCGGAACCGGTCCATCCTCGGGATGACACTGGAGTCGATTCGCCTCGCACTGCCGGACACTCTCCCGGAGCCTATCGCGCAACGGGGGTGTCTCGCTGCGAGGGTCGAAGGAAAGAGGCCGCTTGCCAGGTTTGGGCTGCTCATCCATTTCACCGCTCCGACCATCCACGCGGGCTTCGAAGGTCACATCACGCTTGAAATGATGAACCTTGGGCCGGCCGCAATCAGGCTTCGCACAGGTATGCCGGTCTGCCAACTCATCCTCGAGCCGGTGCAAGGGTTCCCTCTCGGAAGCGGCGGGCAATTCAGCGGCCAACGGGACCCTGCAGGCCGGCTGTAGCCCCGACCCGCTACCATATCCCCATGCAACCGTTCCGCGTGGCGCTTTGCCAGGTCCGCGCCTTCGATATCGAAGACGCCGAAGAGAACCTTCAGAACATCCTCCGGGCGCTCGACGAGGCTGGCGAGGCGGGGGCGCAGCTGGTGGGGCTGCCCGAGTGCGCGTATCCCGCCTACTACCTTCGCGACGCCAACCCCTATGCCCGGCCCGGCGTCAGGCCATTCGATGAGGTCGCCGGGCTGTTTGCCGGGAAGGCGCGCCGTTACGGGTACTGGCTGGCTGCCGGCATGGCGGTACCCCACCCTTCCGGGAAGGTGACCAACAGCGGGGTGGTCTTCGGGCCCGACGGCACGCGCCACGGCCAGTACGACAAGAGCTTCCTCTGGCACTTCGACAACACGTGGTTCGAACGCGGCACGCAGTTCCCGGTGTGGGATACGGGCTTCTGCCGCTTCGGCGTGCTGGTGTGCGCCGATGGGCGGCAGCCCGAGGTAGCGCGCTCGCTCGCGGTGAACGGCGCGGAGGTGATCCTGGACCTGACGGCCTGGGTCTCGTGGGGGCGCGAGGTGCCGGAGCTTACGACCACGCAGTGTGAATACCTGATGCCAGCACGCGCATACGAGAACGGCGCCTGGGTGGCGGCGGCCGACAAATGGGGCCCAGAGGCTGGCACGATCATCTACGCGGGGCGGTCATGCGTGATCGACCCGGCCGGTGTCACGCGCGTGTGCGCGCCAAGCGACCGCGACACCGTGGTGGTGTACGACATCGAGCCCATGGACGTACCCATGGCGATCCCGCGGCGCCCGGCGCTGTACCGGCGGCTCGCCGAGCCGACAGCTTCGCTGCCGGTGACGAAGTTGCTGGAAGAGCCGCTCATCCCTGCCCGCGAGAACCGGCGCGTGGCCGTGGCGCCCTCGCCGGCGGAGTACGACGCCGATGCCATCGCGGCGCTCTACCGCGAGCTTCGCGCGCAGGACGCTGACCTCGTGGTCTTTGGCGGGACGACAGGACCTGAAGGCTGGCAGGGGTCGCTCCCGGTGATCGAGGCCGTCGTGAAGGAAGCCGGGGGCGCCGCCGTGGTTGCGGTCGCGACGACGGGTTGCTCGGCGCACCAGTCGGTGGTGCTGATCACGCCAGAAGCGACCGTCGAGCACGCGGCGACCCACGGGCGTGGCATCCAGCTCGGCGAGACGCCGTCGCCAGTGGTGGCGACGCCGGCCGGAAACGTTGGCCTGCTCTGCGGCGACGAGGGGTTCGTGCCGGAGGTGGCGCGCGTGCTGATGCTTGAAGGCGCCGACATCCTGGCGTGGCCGCTCTTCGCCTCCGACGCCATGACCGAACGCATCGCCCGCGCCCGCAGCGACGAGAACCGGGTCTATACGGCGGTTGCGTGGCCCGGCGGCGCCGAGATTGTGTCGCCGGCGGGCGCGCCGCTCACCATCTCGCCAGCGGGGACGGGGGTGGCGATGGCGGCCCAGGTGAACCGCGCCCTCTCGCGCTGGAAGGACATGGCGCCGGGCACCAACGCGCTCGCGGACCGGGTGCCGGAAGCCTACCGGGCGCTGGTGCAGTAGGGCGCAGGCACCGGGCGAGCCGTCATGGCGGCGCACGGGGTTGCCACCGCCAGCGGGCAGGCTCCCGGTGCCGCCAGGGGAATCAGAACAGGCTCACGGTCGGGTTCTTGCCCGCGAGAAGGTCATCGAAGCGCTGCTTGATCGCGGCGTGGATGTATTCCTGCGCGGGGATGATGTAGAAGCGGTCGTTCACGATGGCGTCGAACACCTCGTTGGCGACATCTTCCGGGGCTATCCCGTTGCGGATGAACTGCTCGACCATGGCGCGGCCCTGCTGCTGCTGGGGGGTGGCCCGGCTCCGATCGTTCGGTGGGCCGAACTCGGGCGGGCGGTTGCGCTCGGCCTCGAGGATTTGCGTCCGGACCCAGCCCGGGCAGAGCACCGAGGCGGAGAGCTTCGCATCGATGGCGCGAAACTGCTTATAGAGCCCCTCGGTGAGGCAGACGACCGCGTGCTTCGAGACGCTGTAGGGGTCGGCGCCGGTGAGGAGCCCGGCGACCGAGGCGGTGTTGACGATATGGCCCTCTTCGCCGTTGGCGAGCATGCGGGGGACGAACGCGCGGACGCCGTGGAGGACGCCCATGAAGTTCACGCCGAACACCCACTCCCAGTCGCGCAGGGGCGCTTCCCAGATGGGGAGGCCCGAACCGCCAGCGACGCCGGCGTTGTTGCAGAGGACATGCACGTTGCCGAAGGTGGCGAAGG
>JBBIVC010000037.1:0-13617 GCA_037439905.1 Thermoflexus sp. | reverse complement strand
GGAGCATCGCGGCGGAACGCGGCTGCCAGTTCGTGATCGTCGCGGGCGATGTCTTCGAATCCAACCTCGTCGACCGGGCGATCGTCCTGCGGGCCCTCCAGGCGATGCGCGAAGCGACGGTCCCCTTCTACCTGCTCCCGGGGAACCACGACCCGCTCGACGCCACCTCCATCTATGCATCGCCGGTCTTCCTCGAAAACCGGCCCGCGAATGTCCACCTCCTCGGGCACGATCCGGTCCAGGTCGCGCCCGGCGTGGTGCTGGTTGGCGCCCCGTGGGCTTCGAAGCGGGCCAGCGCCGACCCGCTGGCCGCCGCGCTGCAGCAAGCCGCCGCGCTCCAGGGTATCCGCATCGTCGCCGGGCACGGCCAGGTCGATACCATGGTCCCGGGATTGGACCGCTCGGGCCTCATCGACTCCCGGGCCCTCGACGCGGCGATCGCCGCTGGCTCGGTCGACTACGTCGCTCTTGGCGACCGCCACTCGCGGACCCCGGTGGGCACGAGCGGCCGCGCGTGGTATTCAGGCTCCCCCGAACCCACTGACTACGACGAGGAAGACCCCGGCTGGGTGCTGGCGGTCGAAGCCGGGCACGGCGCCTGCGCCGTCGAGCCGGTGAAGACCGCAACCTGGAAGTTCATCCAGCAACGGTTCGACCTCGCCAGGCGCGCTGACGTCGCACGGGTGCGAGCCTGGCTCGACGGGCTGTCGAACAAGGACCGCACCATCCTCAAGCTCTCGTTCGTGGGGACCGTGAACCTCGCCGCGCGGGCCGAGCTCGAGGAAGCCCTGGCGCACCACGCCAGCATGTTCGCCGCCATCGAACAGTGGGAGCGCCACACCGACCTGGTCGTGCTCGCCGAAGAGCACGACCTCTCGGAGCTCGGCCTGGCCGGGTTCGCGGGGGCCGCGGCCGAAGACCTCGCCCTGGTAGCCAGCGGCGAGGGCCCCCAGGCCGTCGCCGCGCGCGACGCCCTCGCGCTCCTCTACCGCCTCGCGCGGGGATCCGCATGAGAATCCATCGGCTCACCCTGAGAAACTACCGCGCGATCAGCGAATACCGCCTCGACCTGCCGGGAAACGGTGTCGTCGTCATCGAGGGCGAAAACGAGGTCGGCAAGTCGAGCATCGCCGAGGCTCTCTGGGTCGTGTTCGACGTCCCCGATTCATCCGATAGCGAACGAATCCGCGCCATCAAGCCCGTTGACCGCGACGCCGCGACCGAGATCGAGGTCGAGGTGAGCACCGGCGAGTACCGTTTCGTGTACTTCAAGCGCTACCACCGTTCGCCCCGGACCGAGCTCCGCATCCAGGCTCCGAGGCCTGAACACCTCACGGGCCGCGAGGCGCATGACCGGGCTATGGCCATCCTCAAGGAGACCATGGACACGACACTCTGGTCCGCGCTGCGGCTGCTCCAGGGTGAATCGCTGAACGAAGTGCCACTCGCCGGCCATGCATCGCTCGCTGCCGCGCTCGATGAAGCGGCCGCCGCTCATCTCGGGGGCGACCGCGAGGAGTCGCTCATGGACCGCGTCCACCGCGAGTACCGCCTGTACTTCACCGAGACCGGCCGCGAGAACCGCGACTTCGCCGCCCTCCGCTCCGCCGCAGCCGCGGCGGAGCGGGCAGTCCGCGACATCGAGAAGCGCATCGACGCGCTGGATGCGCTCGCCGAGCGGCACGCGGAGCTCGAGGGCGAATCCGCCCGGCTCGGAGCTGCGGCCACAGAAGCCGCGGCAGCCACCATTGCGGCGCGTGAAGAGGTTGCCGAGCACAAACGGCTGGCTGCCGCGGTCGAGAACCTCGAAACCCGCGCGAGGCTTGCGCGCTCCGAACGCGACGCGGCCCTGGCGGAGCTCGAGCGTCGCGGGCGTGTGGAGCAATCCCTCGCCGCCGCCCGCGAGCGCCTGGCGCTTCTTGAACCGCAGCGGGCGAGCACAGCCGAGGAACTGGCGCGGGCCGAACACGAACTCGCGCGCGTGAAGGAACAGGCCGCCGCGGCTGAAGCGGAACACCGGCGGCAGACCGCCAACGCCCGGGTCGCCGGCGACGACTACGCCTACCACCACGAGCGGCTCCAGGTCGAGCAGATGGCCGAGCGTGTCGAGCGCGTGCAGCGCAACCAGGCCGAGCTGCGCGAGCTCGCCGGGCGGCTCAACGCCATCGGCGTCAACGCCCGCGTTATCGCCGGACTCGAGGCGCTCGATCGCGAGTACCAGCAGGCCGCCTCCCGCGCCGGGGCTGAAGGCGCCGCTGTCGAGGTCAACGTCCAATCGCCCGCGACGATTTCTTTCGACGGCGAAGCAGCCCACGTCGAACCCGGCACGCCGTTTGAGGCGCGGGTGGCAGGCGAGGCGGTGTTCGTACTCCCGGGAGGCATCGAAGTGCGCGTCCGGGCCGGCCACCAGGCGGCGCAGGCCGCCGCAGCCGCTGCCGAAGCCCGGGCCCGCCTCGAAGCGGCGCTCACGGCGGCCGGGGTTGCCTCAGTTGTCGAAGCCCGCGAGCTCGAATCGGAGCGGCGGGCGCTCATCGAAAGGCGAGCCGGCCTCGAACGCCAGGTCGAGGCCGACCTTCGCGACCAGACGGCGGAGAGCCTGGCGGCCAAGCTGAGTCGCTCGCGCTCCTGGGTCGACGGCTACGAGGCCTCGCGTCACGCCAGCGTCCCGTTGCCCGCCACGCTCCAGGAGGCGCGCGAGGCCCGCGATGCCGCCGCCGCCACCGAAGCGCTTGCCGCCACGGCCCACGAGGCCGCACGCGAGGCCCTGCAGCGCGCGACCGAACGTCTCTCCGAACTCAAAGCGGGGATGGAACGGCTCGATCACCAGGCCGAGGCCGCCGCCCGCGAGGTGGCCGGGCTTGCCGCCTCGCTGGACGAAGCGACGGCCCGCGAACCGGCCGAGAAGCTCAGCGCCAGGGCCGCGGAGGCCGCCGCCGCCCTGGCCTCGATCGACCGCGAACTTGAGGGCGCCCGCCGCTCGCTCGACGAGCTGGGGGACGCCGCTGCCCGGCTGGCAGCCGCCGAGGCAGCCGAGCGCAAGGCCGGGCAGGCGCTCCAGGAGGCGGAGCGCGAACGCTCGGAAGTCCGGGGGGCGCTGCAACACGCGGGAGAGAGCGGCCTCCACCAGCAGCTCCAGGATGCGCGCTCTGCGCTGGATGCGGCGGCCTCGGAGCTCGCCTCGTGGGAGGCCCGCGCGAATGCCGCGCGCACGCTG
Organism: Thermoflexus sp.; assembly: GCA_037439905.1. Taxonomy (GTDB): domain Bacteria; phylum Chloroflexota; class Dehalococcoidia; order Tepidiformales; family Tepidiformaceae; genus Amarobacter. The sequence goes on along the minus strand of JBBIVC010000037.1, from coordinate 10,403 downwards.
CACGACACGCTCAAGCGCCACCGCGATGCTGCCCGCCGGGCCTACGCAGCCCCGCTCCAGGACAGGGTGCAGGAATTCGGCCGCGCCGTATTCGGCCCTACCTTCGCCATCGAGCTCGACACGGAGTTGCGCATCGCCCGCCGCACGCTGAACGGTGTGACCCTGGAGTTTCACCGGCTCTCTGTTGGCGCGCGCGAACAGCTCGGCATCCTCCTTCGGCTCGCCGTCGCCTCGCTGGTCAGCAAGTCCGGCGGCGTCCCGCTCGTGCTCGATGATGTGCTCGGCTGGTCCGATCCGCGCCGGTTGCGGCGCATCGGCGAGGTGCTGGCGCTGGCCGCGCGCGAGACCCAGGTACTCGTCCTCACCTGCACGCCCGAGCGGTTCGCCAGCGTGGCCCCGGCCACCGTGATCTCGTTGCCATCGGGCGCAGTACGCCGGCAGGAGGTCGCTCCGGCTCCCGATCCCGCCGTCCCGCCGCCCGGCACGGCCCCTCGCCGGGCGGCGCCCGTGCGCCAGCCGGCCGGGCAGGCCGCGTTCGACCTCTTTGGGGAGCCCGTCCCGCCCTCGGGACGCTGATGCCCGATTGCCACCTTTTCTGAGACTTCGTATCATGTTGCCAGCACTGATACTCGCTATCAGAAAGGGACGCCAATGCGGTTCGCCGGCATTTCCGCCCTCGTTGCGCTCGCCGCGCTAACAGTCCCCCTCTTCGGCGCCTGCGGCGGTGGTGGGAATGGGGACGACGGCCGCATGCGCGTTGTCGCTACCACGACGCAAATCGGTGCGCTCGTGCGCGAAGTCGCCGGCGACCGCGTTGACCTCACGGTCCTCCTGGCCGCTGGCGCGGATGCGCACGACTACGAGCCGAGCCCGAAGGCGGTTGCGCAGATCAAGGAGGCGAAGGTGGTGCTGATGAACGGCATTGGCCTCGATGCGTGGCTGGAAGACATCGTTTCCGGGGCGGAGGCCGAACGAGTGGTCGTGGTCACCGAGGGCATCGCTGTCCGCGAGACAAACCATGCCGGCGAGGAAGATGGTGACAGCCACGGCGAGGGTGATCCCCACGTCTGGCACGACCCGGCCAACGTGCAGGTCATGGTCCGCAACATCGTGGCGGCGCTCTCAGCCGCCGACCCTGCCCAGGCCGACGCGTTCCGCGCGAATGGCGATGCCTACATCGCGAAGCTGGATGACGTCGATGCCCGTATCCAGGCCATGATGGACGCCATCCCGGAAGCCAACCGCAAAGTCGTGACCAACCACGACTCCCTCGGGTACTTCTTCGACCGCTACGGAATCGAGCTTGTCGGCGCGATCATTCCCGGCACAGCGAAGGACACCCAGCCTTCCGCGAAGGACCTCGCCAGCCTGGCCGAGCTCATCAAACGGGAGGGCGTGAGGGCGATCCTCGCCGAGCAAGAGATAGACCCGAAAATCGCCGGGCAACTCGCCGCCGATACCGGCGTGAAGATCGTGACGGGACTGTATGCTGACTCGCTGGGAGCGCCCGGGAGTGGCGCCGACACGGTAGATGGCATGCTGCTCTCAAACGCCACGAAGATCGCGGAGGCCCTGCGATAGGCAAGATGTCCGGTGTTGAGCCACCCCGGCAGGCAGAACGTGGAACTGGCCCTCTCCTGGAGATCCGGGACCTCAACGTTGCTTACGGAGCGAACCTTGCCGTCGCGGGGGTTACGGCCACCATCGGGCCGGGAGCGGTCGCTGCTGTCATCGGACCGAACGGCAGCGGAAAATCCACGCTCCTGAAGGCCGTGGCCGGGGTGCTCCGGCCGCTCAGCGGCGAAATCCGCTTCGGCGGCAAATCCATCCGCGAGAGCGCAGCCTCCATCGCCTTCGTTCCCCAGCGCGAAGAGGTGAACTGGGATTTCCCTGTCACCGCCCGCGACGTCGTGATGATGGGCCGCTACCGGCCGCTCGGCTGGCTCCGATGGCCCGGCCGGGCCGAACGCGCACAGGCCGATGCAGCGCTCGAACGGCTTGGGCTGGGTGGCATGGGTCACCGCCACATCAGCCAGTTCTCCGGCGGGCAGCAACAGCGCATCTTCCTGGCCCGCGCGCTCGTCCAGGAGCCGCGCCTCGTCCTCCTCGATGAGCCGTTCACCGGTATCGATGTGCAGAACCGTGCGATTCTCCACGAGCTCATCCGCGGGTTCGCCAGCAGCGGCGTCACCGTCCTGCTTGCCACCCACGACCTCGATGAGGTTCGGGAGACCACCACCCACGTCATCTGCCTGAACCGCGAGATGGTCGCCTTCGGCCCCACCCCAACCACGTTCACCCCGGCAACGCTGCGCGCGACCTTTGGCGGCCAGGTCGCGGTGTTCGAGCAGGTGCCGATCTTCGAGCGCGCGCCATGAGCTGGCTCACCGACCCACTCCAGTACGGCTTCATGCAGCGCGCGATGCTCGAAGTCCTCATCATCGGCGCCCTTTGCGGGCTGGTGGGCTGCTTCGTCGTCTTGCGCGGCCTCGCGTTCATCGGCGATGCCCTGGCGCACGCCGTCTTCCCCGGCGTGGTGCTCTCCTACATCGCCGGGCAGAGCATCATGATCGGCGCATTTGTCTTCGGCGGGATGACCGCCGTGGGCATCGGCATCCTGGCCCGCAGCCGCCGGGTGAGCGAGGACTCGGCCATTGGCGTCGTGTTCGCCGCGTTCTTCGCGCTTGGTGTCGTCATCCTCAGCCGCCAGGGGGGATTCAACCGCGACCTCGGCTCGCTCCTCTTCGGCAACATCCTGGGCGTCTCGATGGACGACGTCCGGGTGACGGCGGTCATCGCCCTCGTCGTGGCGGGAATCGTGCTCGCGCTCCTCAAGGAATTCACCCTGCTCGCCTTCGACCCGACCATGGCGCGGGCGGCCGGCTACCCGGTCTTCGCGCTCGATGTCCTGTTGCTCCTCCTGGTCTCGGCCACCATCGTCGTGAGCCTGCAGACCGTCGGGAACATCCTCATCCTGGCGCTCATCGTCACCCCACCCGCGACAGCCCGGCTGCTCACCGACCGCCTCGGCCGGATGATGGCTGCGAGCGTCCTCATCGCCGCGGCGAGCGGCGTGACGGGACTCTACATCTCGTACCACGCCGGGACGGCGGCCGGCGCCACGATCGTGCTCACGGCCACCGCGGTCTTCTTGCTCGCGGTGGTCTTCGCCCCCACCCACGGGATGCTCAGTGGCTTCCTCCAGCGCCGGCACGGCCACCATCACGCCCACCACTACCACGCCCCCGGCGAGGAGGTCGATCCCGGGTAGGGGCGGCCCGGGCGGTGGCAGCGCGGCCCGTTGCCGGGTAGAGTGACTCGCGCCGAAATCCGCAACGAGGGATAGCGATGACCAGCCCGAGCCACGCGCACGCGACCGACCGCAAGCTCACCGAGGAGGAGATCCAGGAGCTCCGCGAGAGGGTGAAGGCCTTCATGGCGGAGCACATCTACCCGAACGAACCGTTCTTCCACGAGCACCATCCCCGCCGCAGCCCCGAAGGCGCGGCCAGGATGAGAGAGCTCCAGGCCAGGACGAAGGCGATGGGCATGTGGGCCCCGCACCTCCCCGCCGAGGCGGGCGGCATGGGCATCGGCTTCATGCCCTACGTCTACATGAACGAAATCCTCGGGCGCAGCCCCTTCGCGCCGATGGCCTTCGGCTCCCAGGCGCCCGATTCCGGTAACGCCGAAATCCTCTGGCAGTTCGGGACGAAGGAACTCCAGGAGAAGTACATGAAGCCGCTCGTGAACGGCGACATCTACTCCTGCTACTCCATGACCGAGCCCGAAGTCTCCGGCGCCGACCCGACCAACCTCCAGACCGTGGCCCGGCGCGATGGCGACGAATGGGTGATCAACGGGCACAAGTGGTTCACCAGCCAGGGAGAAGGCGCGACCTTCGCCATCGTGATGTGCGCGAGCGAGCTCGACCAGCCGCCCCATCGCCGCATGACCCAGATCGTGGTGCCCTGCGACACCCCCGGGTTCGAACTCATTCGCCCCGTCCCCGTGATGGGCGAGACCGACGGCTCCCACGCCGAGATCCGCTACAACGACGTGCGCGTGCCCATCACCAACACCCTCGGCGAGCCGGGAAGCGGCTTCCGCATCGCCCAGAAGCGCCTCGGCCCGGGACGCATCCACCACTGCATGCGCTGGCTCGGCCAGATGCAGCGGGCGTTCGAGATGATGTGCGAGTACTCGCTCCAGCGCGAGGTCTTCGGGTCGACCCTCTCCGAGAAGCAGACCGTCCAGAACTGGATCGCTGATTCCTACGTCGAGATCCAGGCGGCCCGCGCGCTGACCCTCAGCGCCGCGAAGAAGATCGACCAGGGCGACGAGGCGCGTGTCGAGATCTCCGCCATCAAGTTCTTTGGCGCGAAGATCCTCCACGATGTGATCGACCGCGCCATCCAGGTCCATGGCGCGCGCGGCGTCTCCGGCGATACCCCGCTCGAATCGATGTACCGCAACGCGCGCGCGGCCCGCATCTATGATGGTCCGGATGAGACCCACCGGATGGTGGTCTCGCGGCGGATCCTCCAGAGCTTCAAGGCCGGCAACGGCTGGGACTTCGGGATCCAGTAATCGGCGATCGTCAGCAACGGGAGCGCGGCTGGCCGGCGCGGCCAGCCGCCGCCCGGCGGGGGCAGGGGGCAAGATGGACTTGGAAGAACTCCGGGAACGGCTGGCGCCGTTCATGCGCGCACACCTCGATGACCCGGGCGCGACGATCGCGTCCGTGGAGAAGGGCCCCGGCCACGCGGGCTTCTCCTACTTCTTCGAAACCGTCTCCGGCGGCCTGCGGACGAGCTACTTCCTGCGCCTGCCCCCGCCCGGCGTCAAGTACGAAGGCACCGCCGACCTGATGCGCCAGGTGGCCGCGATCAGGGCGCTCCAGGACACCGGCGTCCCGCATGCGCCGATCCTCTGGTCGGGCACCGATGAACAGTGGTTCGGCTGCCCATACTTCGTCCAGCCACGCCTGGAAGGCGACACCCTGAAGGACGACTACCCGGCGCGCTTCACGGATGCACAGCTTCGCGACATGGCGCGGCAGGCAATGGTCGCCCTTGCCGGGATCCACCGCGTCGACCCTGCGAAAGCGCCGTATCTCGGGGACTACTGGGGTTATGAGTTCGATGTGACCCGCTGGGACCGCTTCTACGAGCGGGCCGCCGAGCCGGAGCTGCTCGCCCTGCAGCCGCGCGTGAAGGAGCTCCTGCTCGAAAAGATCCCCCACGAATCGCGCATCGCCATCTACCACGGCGACTTCCAGTGGACGAACCTCCTCTATTCCCCGGCCGGGAAGCTTTCAGCGGTCATCGATTGGGAGCTCTGCGGGATCGGTCCCGTCCTGAACGACGTGGGCTGGATTTGCGTCTTCAGCGACCCCGCCGCCTGGGCACACCAGCAGACCGCCAGCCGCATGCCCCACGGCGACGAGCTCGAAGAGTGGTACCGCGAAGCCTACGGCGCCGATACCGGCGATATTCGCTGGTTCAAGGCGCTGGCCGTCTACAAGTTCGCCATCATCAGCGGCTTCAACCTCATGCTGCACCGCCGCGGCAAGCGCGATGACCCCCACTGGGAGGTGATCAAACCTTCCATGCAATCGAACATGGAATACGCCATGCGGATGCTCACCGGCTGAACCGCCCAAGCCGACACCGGTTGTCGCGCCGCCGTGGTGAACTGGTCCGGCGACGGGCGTCTCCCGGGGCGTACGATCGGCACGAGTACGGATGGTGAAGGCGGATGATTGAACTGGTCGGGTATGGGCGCCCCGCACGCGAGGCCCTTGCCGCCGCGATTTCGGCCGCCAAGCGCGGCGACCCCCTCGCGCCGGTGACCGTCATCGTCCCCACGAACTACGCGGGCCTGGGGCTGCGCCGCGCGCTCGCCGCCACCACACCCCTCGTGAACGTCCGATTCCAGGTTGCCGGGCGTGCGGCCGAGCTCCTGGGCGGAGCAGCGCTCGCAGCGGAAGGTCTGAAGCCGCTCGTGCCGTGGCTTCGCATGGAGGCGGTACGCGCGGCTCTTCGCGAAGACCCTGGCATCTTTGCGGCAGTGGCCAGCCACCCGGCAACGGCCAGGCAGCTCGGCCGCGCCTTTGATGACCTTCGGGAGGCCACCGGGGATGTCCTCGATTCCCTGGCGGCGATGGGCACGCGCCCGGCGGACGTCGTTCGCCTCTTCCGTCGCGCGCGCCAGCTGACAGCGGGCTATTACGATGAGACGCACCTGGTCGAGGCCGCCGCCCGGGCCGTTCGCGAAGGCCACCCCGCCGCCCGCGAAGCCGGGGCGCTCATCCTCTACCTCCCCCGCCGCATCAGCGGGGCGATGGCAGGCCTGCTCGAAGCCGCGGCAGCGGGCCCCGGCGCTGCCGCCATCATCGGCCTTACCGGCGACCGACAGGTCGATGCGCTCGCCCGCGAATCGGCCGCCCGCCTGCGGGGGCTCGGTCCCGCCCGGGATGCCGGGCAGGTGAGCCTCCCCGTGGCCGGCTCCGTGGCATCGCTGCCAGACCCCGAGGAGGAAGTGCGCCACGCGATCCGCCGGGCACTCGCGCTCGCCCGCACCGGCACTCCGCTCCACCGCATGGCGATCCTGTACCAGCTGCCCGCGCAATATGCGCTGCTCGCCCACGAGGTGCTGACCTCCGCGGGCATCCCCCACAATGGACCGCCCGTGCGCGGGCTCGATCGGACGCTTGCGGGGCGCACCGTGCTTGGCGCCTACCGGGTTGCCGCCAGCGGATTTCGCCGCGAAGTCGTGATGGACTGGCTCACCTCGGCCCCGATTGCGATCGACGGCGCCGCCACCGCCCCCTCGCACCGCTGGGACGACATTTCGCGCCGCGCCGGCGTGGTGCAGGGCGCCGGCCAGTGGGGGGATCGGCTCGAATCGTGGGCTGCCACCATGGAGGCGCGCGCCGCTGATGAGCCCGGCGCCGCCGAGTACCACCGCGGCCAGGCGGCCCATGCGCGGGACCTCGCCCGCTTCGTGGCCGGGCTGGCGGCCGCAATCGGCCCCGCACAGCAGGCAACCGCGGCGACCCATGCGCAGCACGCCATCGACCTCCTGGAGCGTTACCTGCCGCTGCGTCTCGTGGCGGACCCCGACGGCGCTGCGGCAACGGACGAAGCGGCTGCGTGGGAGGAGGTGCGGGCGCTGCTCGCCTCCATCGCCGCCCTGGACGACGAGCTCCCTGCCGCCATGCGCGTCCCCATCTCGCAGCAGGAATTCGCCAATGCCCTCGCCGAATCGCTCGACCTGCCCGCGGGCCGCGTCAGCGCGCTTGGCGATGGAATATTCGTGGGGCCGGTGGCGGCCGCCGCCGAGATGGAGTTCGACGCCATCTTCGTCCTCGGACTGGTCGAAGGCAGCGCGAGCCGCGGCGAGGACCCCATCATCTCTGAAAGCGAACGGGAACGGACCGGCGGGGAGGTGCCCTCGCGGCGGCTCTCGCTGCTGCACGAGCGGCGCGCCTACCTCGCAGCGCTCCTCGGCAGCAACGCCACGGTCGTCTCTTACCCGCGCGTGGACCTTCGCGGCCAACGGCCGGCGATCCCGTCCGATTGGCTGCTCGAATCGGCAGGCCGCCTTCACGGCTCCCCGGTCTACGCGACCGACCTGGCAGAAATGGTTGAGTCCCCCCAACGTCCCCCGTGGCTCGATGCTGTCCACTCCTTCGAATCGGCGCTCGAATCGGATGGCGAACGCGCCTCGCTGCAGGAGCGCGACCTCGGGTCGCTCCTCGGCGGGCGCAGTGCACCCGAACGGCACTTCCTTGCCAGCCATGTCGAGGGCCTGGCCGAGGGCATGTTGGCGCGCCGCAGCCGGGCACGGAGACGCCGCTCTGGCGGGAGCGGAGTGGCAGAGCTCGACGACTGGAACGGGCGCGTACCGGCGGGGATGGTCGCCCCGGCCGGGACCAGCAGCCCCGTCTCGCCAACCGCGCTCGAGACGTTCGCCGAATGCCCTTTCCGCTACTTCCTCGGGCACGTGCTCCGCGTGGGAGAGCTCGAACGGCCCGAGGAAACGGAGACGATCAGCGCGGGCGATGCCGGCACGATCATCCACACCGTCCTGCAACGCTTCTTCGAACAAACGCACCCGCGGGCGGAGCCGCTCGCGCCATGGACGCCGAAAGAACGCGCCCTCCTCAGGCAGATCGCGGAACAGGAGTGCGCCGGTGCGGAACAGCGGGGCATCACCGGGAAGCCCCTGACCTGGGCCGCCGAGCGAGCCCGCATCCTGCGCGACCTCGAATGCTTCCTGGATGCCGACGAGGCCCACCGCAGCGCCAACGGATTTATCTACGAGCGCGCCGAAGTCGCCTTTGGCGTCACCCGGGATGGCAAGCCTTCGCTTCCGCCGGTGGTGTTCACCCTCCCCGATGGGAGCCAGGTACGCTTCCGGGGCTATATCGACCGGGTCGACCGCGGGCCTGCCGGCGAGCTGCTCGTGACCGACTACAAGTCCGGCAGCTCGGGGAAGTTCACGAAAGCGATCGACAACCCCGAACCCCTTGCGCGCCTTGATGGAGGGAAGCGGCTGCAATTGCCCGTCTACGCCCTCGCCCTGGAGGATGAGGCGAACGGCGCGCCCATCAGCGCGCGCTACTGGTTCATCAGCGAACGCGAGGCCTTCAGGGAGGCCCGCCTGCCGCTGGACGCCGGCACCCGCGAGGCCTTCGGCCGTGTGGTCCAGGTCCTCGCCGATACGATGCGCCAGGGGTTCTTCCCCGCGGTGCCCGGCGACGAAGAACGCAACTCCTACAGGCACTGCCAGTACTGCCCCTACGACCGCGTCTGCCCGCCCGGGCAGCGCCTCGAAATCTGGAAGCAGTTCAAGGGCGGCCCGGTTGTGGCGGAATTCGCGGGCCTGGCCGAGGGCGTCCTCCCGGAAGCGGAGGCCGGCGATGAGTGAGCGCCTCCCCGACCAGGACTCCCGCGACCGCATCGGCCACGACCTGGGAGCCACCCTCTTCGTCGAGGCGGGCGCCGGCACGGGCAAGACCACGGAGCTGGTGGGCCGCATCCTCGCGCTCGTCCGCTCCGGAGTCCCGGTCGACCGCATCGCGGCGATCACGTTCACCGAAAAGGCCGCCGCCGAGCTCAGCGAGCGGGTGCGCAAGCAGCTCGAACTCGCGGCCGCCGGGGGGCAGGGTTACGAGGCGCTGTCCGATGAGGAACGGCAACGCTGCGCGGCTGCCCTTCCGGACCTCGACCGGGCGGCCATCCAGACGCTCCACTCTTTCGCCCAGCGCATCCTTTCGCTCTACCCGCTCGAGGCGGGCCTGCCACCCGAGCTCCGGATCATGGACGAAGTGGAGGGCGACATCGCCTTCCGCGATCGCTGGGCCCGGTTCAAGGACGAGCTGTTCAGCGACCCGGCCATGCAACGGCCACTGCTCCGCGCCTTCACCCTCGGACTCCGCCCCAGGGACCTGGAACCCATCGCCCGGGAGTTCCACCGGAACTGGGATCGCCTGGATGGGATCGAGTTCTCACCGTCCGCCGAGCCAGACCTGGCCCACCCGGCAGTCATCGCGGCGCTCGAACATGCCCGGGCAGGCCAGGGGCCCACGCTGACCCCGCCGGCGGCCCAGCACTTCGCCGAGCTCGCCGCGCCGCTCGAAAACGTCAGGGCGGCCGCCAGGCGTGTGCAGAATGCGCGCGACGACCAGGAGCGGGAGAGCGCCGAGGTCGACCTGCTCCGGCTCGTCGCCGCGTTCCCGAAGATCAGGCCCGTCGGCCACGGCGGCCTGCTGAAGGAGGCCGGCCTCAAGCACACCCGCTGGCTGGGCGAGGCCAAGCGTGCCTGCCTCACCGCCATCTTGCCCCGGCTCAAGCAATTCGCCCTGGACTACGCCGCCGAACGCCGTTCCGCTGGCCAGCTCGGCTTCCAGGACCTGCTCGTGCTGGCGGTCAGATTGCTCGCAACCGACGAACACGTGAGGCTGGCCCTCCACCAGCGGTACCAGCGCATCCTCATCGACGAATTCCAGGACACCGACCCCCTGCAGGTCGAGCTCGCCGCGCTGCTCGCCGCCCGTCCTGGCGCGCCGCCGGGCCACTGGACCCGCGCCGATGTCGAACCCGGCCGCCTCTTCTTTGTCGGCGACCCAAAGCAGTCGATCTACCGGTTTCGCCGGGCCGACATCGACCTCTACGAGCGCACGCGCCACGCCTTCGGTTGCGAGCAGGTCCCGCTCGTGACCAACTTCCGCTCCCAGGTGCTGATCCTCGATTGGGTGAATGCGGTCTTCGCCCGGCTATTCGCCCATGATTCGGGGGGTGGCGTGCGCCAGGCCGACTGGATTCCCCTCGAGCCGGGGCCGAAGCCGCCGCCGTCGCACCCGGTGTTGCTCCTGGGCGGGCCGCTGCCACGGG
>JBBIVC010000036.1:8260-13768 GCA_037439905.1 Thermoflexus sp. | reverse complement strand
CCGGAAACCAGGGCGAACATCCTGCCACTCGGCGCCTTGTAGACCGCGGTGCCCGGCCCGAACGGGTACTCCTCGCGTGTGCCTTCGAAGCTCATGGCAAATTCGCGCAGGCGGGTGGAGAGGTCTGGGGACACGCGGCGATTCTAGCGCGATCCGGCGGAGCGCTTCGGCGGCAACGGGAAGAAGCTGCTGGTGCGGGCGATGTAATCGGCGTAGCCCTCCCGGCGCTTCGCAAGCGACTTTTCGAGGAGGGGAACCCCGGAGACGCGTGTCAGCAGGAAGGTCATCACCACGGGGCTGAAGATGACGGCCAGGTTCGCGGGCCGGGCGGCTGCGATGAGGAAGAGCCCCCACCAGAGCACCGCATCGCCGAAGTAGTTGGGGTGGCGCGTGTAGCGCCAGAGGCCGCGATCCATCACCCGGCCGGCGTTCGCCGGGTCTGCCTTGAATCGCGCCAGCTGAAAGTCGCCGATAGCCTCGAAGCCAAGGCCGACCGCGAAGACCGCGGCACCGAGGTAGTCGATCCACGTAAGACCTTCCGGCATGCCCGAGAGCTGCGCGACCTGCAGCGGCATGGAGATGATGAACATCAGCAGGCCCTGGAGCCCGAAGACCGTGAACAGGCTGATGAGCGGGAAGCGCGGACCCCAGTGGCGCCGCATGGCCTGGTAGCGATAATCCTCGCCCTTGCCACGATTCCGGATGAACAGGTATGTCGAGAGCCTGAGGCCCCATGCGGAGGCGAGCAGCGTGATGAGCCACTTGCGCGCGCCATCGCCATCGCCGGTGAAGAACGCCACCCAGGCCACCAGCACGAAGCCGGCTCCCCAGATGATGTCGACGATGCTCGCATCCCTGATGGCGACGCTCACCAGCCACGTGAGCACCATGAGAGCGAGGATCGCCCCGGCCGAAGCGAGCAGGACCAGCGGGAGTTCATCGGGCACATGTCACCTCACGTTTGCGGAGCGTTCAGCGGAAATCCACCGGTCGACTGCCTCCCACTGGTCGAGCAGCCACGAAGCACGGGCCTCGGCGGAGGTAGGAAGCCCGGCGGCGGGTACACGCCATATACGCACGCGGACCCGCTGGCCGATCAGCCCGCCGCGAAGGATGTTGTGGTACTCGGTCGCACCCTCGAGGCCGGTGTGCGCCATGAACGCGACATCCACGCCCCGGGCGGCTTCGAGAAGCGCCATCGATCCCCCGAGGCGCGGCGGCAGGAGGTTCTGGAGGTTGCGGGCCCGGGCGAACAGATACTGGTCGCCCGAGGCCTCGATGCGGGCGAGGACGCGCTCGCGCCGGGCGGGAGAGAAGAGCGCGCCTTCTGGGAAGATGAGCACGCCATCGCGCTCACCGAGTCCATGCGCGAGCACGCGCACGCGCCGGACCTCGGCATCGCTATCGCCGGTGCCAGCGGCGACAAAACAGTTGGGCAGGCGGTTGCCGACGATATCGAGGCAGGGGTCGCGGAGCAGCGAGCGGTTGATGACCCAGCGGAGCCGCAATCCGTGGGCCGCCGAGATGAGCGCCGCCGGGAGCAGGTTGTCGATCGGGCTGACATGCCGCGAGAACACCAGGACGGGCCCTGTACGGACATGCTCGTCGCCTTCTATCTCGACGCGGAGGCTGAAAAGCCGGACGCCCGCGCGATAGAGGGTGCCTGCCCACCAGCACTGCAGGCGGAAATTTCGTTCGAGGTAGCGTTCGAGGTCCGACCCGCGGGTGAGCCAGATCCAGGCGCTCGCCGCCATCCCCGCGGCTTCGCAGAACAGGTAGACGTGCACCATTGCGATGGCACGGACGGTAGCCAGCCGCCGCCGGCCCACCACATCGATGGCAAGCGCCACCGGGTAAAGAAGTGGCCCCAGCGCAAACGCGACCAGACCCGCCAGCAGGAACACCGGGCCAGTCACCGCACGGCGGCGATAGGTGGTCAGCCGCGACTCCTGCCGTGGCAGGTCCCGCAGCGCAAGCGTCTCGACAGCCAGCGATTGGTCGCTCATCAGGCGGTCATCCTACTCCCCGGCGGCCGGCCCGTGGCTGCGGCAGCCCGGGTGCATCGCTGGAGATACGCCCGAGAACCGTCCGCCGATCACCGGCGCGGGCCTGGCAGGCGGGAATCCCCGCGCGAACACCTTTCGCCAGCGGCGCGCAGCGAGGGCCGCGCCGTGCAGGGACAGGACCAGGCCTCTCGCGGGTCCTGGCCGGGCGTCAGTTGTCGATTGGGACGAGGTAGCTGCAGACCGGGTCGCCGGCGACCCTGTGGCCGGTGCGCTCGATGCCCTCGACCCCAAATGCCGCGCGGATGCAGCGCTCTTCGGCCTCGCAGACGCCGGGGTGCTGGGGCGCGACGCTCATGAGCGGGCAATGGAGGAACGCCACCCTGGCGTAACGTCCATCGATGCTCACGGCCGGGAAGTAGCCGTTGTCCTCAAGGGCGGCGATGGTCACCTTGAAGCGCGCCGCGGGCTCGACCCCCTCGACGCGGGCGAGGGTCTGGCGCATCTGCGTCTGGGCCATGCGGGTGAGCACCCGCTCGCGGACCTCGGGGGCCTCGGCCTCGATGGCGCCAAGCAGCGCATCGGCGATCTCTTCGTAGAACTGGGGGAAGAGCGTCTGTCCCGATGCAGTCAGACTGAAGAGGTGGCGGGGCCGCCCGGGGCCGCGCCGTTCCAGGTCGAACGAGACGAGTCCCTGGTCGACAAGCGCCTGCATGTGCTGGCGGGTGGCGCCGATGGAGAGAAAGGCCTCCGTGGCGAGGGTTTCGGTGGATGCCTGGCCGTGCCGCTTCAGGATGGTCATCAACACCCGGCGAGTAGGGTCCAGAAGGTCGAGACTACAGTGGCGTGCCATAAAGCGGAGCCTACCCGTTCATGACGCACTGCGCTTGTGACGAAAGTCACCAGTGCCCCCTTTTACCGGGTTAACTCGACAAATCAGTGCAAAACCATTCGCGGGCGGGGCCGATTCGGCCTACGCTCACGCCATGACAGGCCGTCCCGGGGCTCTCGTGCTGGAGATCGTGGCGCGCGAGGGGCTCGCCCTGGTGGGCATCGCGCCGGCCACCGAGGCGCCCGGCGTGCGCGAAGCCGCCCTCGCCGCGCTGGAGGCGGGGCGCCTCGCCGGGATGGGCTGGATGGACCACGAGTGGATCGGCCGGGCGGCCGACCCCCAGGCGTTTCTCCCTGGAGCGCGGTCGCTCATCGTCGTGGCCTTGCCCTGCCACTCCGCCGACCCGGAGCCAGCCGCGGGCGGGCCAGCCCGCGGCCGCATCGCCCGGTACGCGCGCGGCCGCGACTACCACCGGGTCTTCGAAGGCAAGCTGAGGCGCATCGCGAGGGCGCTCCGCGAGGAACTTGGCGCCAGCGCCCGGGCGACCGTCGATTACGGGCCGCTGCTCGAACGGCCCCTGGCGGCTGCGGCGGGGCTCGGCTGGATCGGGAAGTCGACCATGCTGCTTATCCCGGGCGCCGGCCCGTGGGTGCTCCTGGGCATTGTCGCCACCAGCGTGGCTCTTGAGCCCGGCCCGCCGTTGCGGAAGAGCTGCGGCAGTTGCACGCGGTGCATCGCCGCCTGCCCCACCGGCGCCATCGCGCCGGACGGGTACGCCGTGGATGCACGCCTGTGCATCAGCTACCACACGATCGAGAACCGGGGAGTGGTGCCGCGGGAGCTGCGCGCGAGGTTCAAGGACTGGGTATTCGGCTGTGACGACTGCCTGGACTCGTGCCCGGTAGGGGCCCGCGAGCTCCAGGCACACCCGGAGTTCGTCGCCCGCTCGCTCGACGATGCCCGCCCCCTGCTGCGCGACATCCTGGCGCTCGACGAAGCGCGGTTTGCGGAGCGCTTCCGCGGCCGGTCAATCATGCGGGCAAAGCGCGACGGCCTGGTGCGGAACGCCTGCATCGCCATGGGAAACGTTGGGACAGCGGCGGACCTGGGGGACCTCGCGGGTGCCCTTGCCGATGACTCGGCGCTGGTCCGCGGGCACGCCGCCTGGGCCGTGGGCGCGCTCGGCGTTCGCACGGGCGCACCCGGGTGGCGGGAGCTGCTTGAAGGACGGCTGGCGGTGGAGGACGATCCGTGGGTTCGTGAGGAGCTCGCGGCGGCGCTTGCCCCCCGGGACCAGGAGAGGACCACATGGCAGACCTGACATTGCTGGAACGGCGGCGCATCGAGGCGGGGGTGCTCGTCCCCATCATCCGCGCCATGCAGGCCGAGTTCGGCGAGGAGCGCGTGAACGCCGTGGTGGCGGAAACGATCCGGGGAATCGCCCGCGCCCAGGGCGCTGCGGAGCGCGAACGCTCCCGGATCGAGTCGATTGGACAGCTTGCCGCCCGTATGACCGGGGGCGTCCTGCGCGAAGGCTCGCTCATCGTCGATGTGGTGGAGCAGGACGAGGCGCGCTTCGGCTTCAACGTCACGCGCTGCAAGTTCATGGAGATGTACGACGAGATGGGAGCGGGCGACCTGGGATTCCTGCTTTCCTGCAACCGCGATTTCGCCATGTTCGAAGGGTTGGCCCCCGGGCTGGAGTTCAGCCGGACGCAGACTCGGATGGAAGGCGCGCCGTTCTGCGATTTCCGCTACCGGGTGCGCGAAGAAAGCGCGCCAGCCGATTCCGCGACCTGCTGACGCGGCAGCGCCAACCCGGTAGGCTTGCCGGCTGACGGAAATCGCCCGCAAGGGTGCGCAGGAGTTGGACATGGGAGAGATGGTGACGTTCGCCTCGAACGGCGGCACGGCCAGCGGATACCTGGCGAAGCCCGCCTCAGGCACTGGCAAGGGCGTGGTCGTGATCCAGGAGTGGTGGGGCCTGAACAGCAACATCAAGGGCATCGCCGACCGGTTCGCCGCCGAGGGCTTTGTGGCGCTCGCGCCGGATATGTACCACGGCAAGGTGACGGAGGAGCCGGACGAGGCGGGGAAGCTCCTCATGGCGCTCAACATCGAGCAGGCGGGGAAGGACCTCAAGGGGGCGGTGGCCTACTTGAAGAACCTGACCGGCGGGCCCGTGGGCACGGTGGGCTTCTGCATGGGCGGGGCACTCTCGCTCTTCGCCGCCTGCAACAGCAACGGCGATGTGAGCGCCTGCGTGGACTTCTACGGCGGCCACCCCATGGTGAAGTACAACTGGGACGGGCTGACAGCGCCGGTGCTGGGCATCTGGGCCGAACACGACGACTTCGTGAACCCCAATGTCCCCACCTACAAGAAGGAGCTCGAAGCCCGGAACATTGAGCACGAGTTCATCACCTACCCGGGCACGATGCACGCGTTCTTCAACGATGAGCGCCCCGAGCCGGACTACAACCCGGCGGCGGCAAAGGCGGCGTGGGAGAAGACGCTGGCGTTCTTCCGCGAGCACCTGTAGGGCAAGCGGGGCGCCGGAACCGGGGGGCGAAAGGGACACGCATGGGAAGGCTGGATGGCAAGGTCGCGATCGTGACTGGCGGGGCATCCGGGATCGGAAAGGCCATCGTGGAGACGTTCGTGGCCGAGGGA
>JBBIVC010000036.1:0-8233 GCA_037439905.1 Thermoflexus sp. | reverse complement strand
GGGTCGCTCATCGGCCAGCTCGGGCACAACCAGGTCGATGGCGCGCTGGTCGACGTCCGCGACGAGCCGGCGGTGGAGCGGATGGTGGGACAGGCGTTCCGGCGGTTCGGCCGGCTGGATATCGCGGTGAACAACGCCGGGGTCGGGGGGTTCTCGCCGGTCCAGTCGTACCCGCTCGAGGACTGGAATCGTGTGCTCGGCATCTCGCTGACCGGCACGTTCCTGTGCATCAAGCACGAGGCGGCGCGGCTCATCGGGCAGGGGCAGGGCGGGAGCATCATCAACATCGCCAGCCTGAACGCCATCCAGCCCACCGAAGGGTTCGCGGCCTACTGTTCGGCCAAGGCCGGCGTGGCGATGCTCACGAAGGTCGCCGCGCTCGAACTCGGCCGGCACCGGGTGCGCGTGAACGCGATCGGGCCCGGGCTCATCCACACACCGGCAACCGCCGGGATGACGGCGCTGCCCGGGCTGGAGGATGCGTTCATCCACGAGGCGCCAATCGGCCGGGCGGGCGAGCCCGAGGACGTCGCGAAGCTCGCGCTCTACCTGGCGTCGGACGACTCGAGCCTGATGACGGGCCAGACGCTCTACATCGATGGGGGCGCAAGCCTGAAGAAGTACCCGGAGCTGTTCAGCTTCTTTGGTGTGGGGTGATGCCGTGCCCCGCGGCGCCCGGTTCGCCCGGGCCGGGGCCGGGCTCGCCGCTGCCGAACACCTTTTCCATCAGGTCGACCCACTGGCGGTGGGCGACTTCCCAGGGGAAATCCGGGTCGTCGGTGTGGGGCGGGTCGTAGCGGACCTCGCCGAAGAGGCGGATATCCGGCATCGCCTCCCTGGCCAGGCGGCGCGCCTCATCGCTGATGTGCACCGAATCTCGCGCGCCGGGCACCGCAACCGGCGGCACGGCTGCATCGCCGCCACCGGACCGCGCGGCGGGCAGGTATGCGGCAATCGCGGATGCCCCGGAGACGGGGACGGTGCTCATGGCGCGAACTCCCGGACCCGTGCTGCAAGCCTCCCTCACACAGCACGGGGTTTCACCTAGGGTTTCGCACGTAAGGGCCGGGGCGAACGGCAGGAGTTGGGTGGCAGCGCGGTGGATCCCCGGTAGCCGCTACACGTATTCGAGCAATTGCATGCCCAGCCCGCCGAGCTCGCCTGCGGGAATACTGGTCCGGCGGGTCCCGGGGATAACTCCGGGTTCCGGCTCCGGGACGGTGAACCCGTGTTCGCGGGCCAACTCCACGGCCTCGTCGAGGGGGCCCGCGACCTCCCAGGCCGCCATCGAGGCGAGCGCTGCCGGGCGCCCGGCCATCCGGCTGCCGGGGCCGTCCGGCCCCAGGAGCTCGAAGATGGCGTCGCCCACCTGCAGTTGGCGGATGATCATCCCGGGCGCCCGGATTTCGCCGGCCAGCGGAACACCAAGCGTGCCGCACCAAAAAGCGGTGGCGGCTTCGACATCCGGGGCCAAGGCGGCAAGGTGGTCCAGCCGCTTCAGGGGGAACGTGTGGGCAAAACGGCCCGCCGCCATCGAGCGCTCATAGCGCGCTTCCCAGGTCTCCGGGTAGGAGAGCAGCACCAGGGCAAAGGGCAGGGCGCCGCCGGTATCGACAACAGCCGTGTCGGCCACCTTGCGGCCGTCAGTGGCGTGCACCTCCCGGTGGTCGACCACCAGGCCCGCTGCAGCGAGCCGCATGGCCGCGCCCGCCAGGTCATTGGACCCGAAGGCGACGGAGGAGAGCGCCCCGCCAGCATCGATCGCCCCCAGGTAGTGGGCGCGCGACCCGGCGGCAACCACCGGCCGGTCCGTGACTTCGAGGAGCTCGATGTAGGTGTAGTTGGCGGCGCTGGAACCGATGAAGGCGGCCCGGTTTGCCGTACCCATTCCGTCGTGCACGGTGCGGGGCGTGAGCGCGAGGCCCAGGCGTTCGTAGGCGCTCGCGGCGGCGGCAAGGTTGGGCACAGGAACGATGAGGTGGTCGATGCGGTCGAGCATCGCAGGATTGTACCGCCCGAGCGCGACCGGGAACGCTGACGTAGACTCGCTGCCGCAGGCACGCAGGGAGGGCACAGCGCATGAGGACCGGCGAGACCACGCTAGCATCGAAGGGGGCGCAGCTGTTCGCGCAGTGGTGGCTGCCCGATGGGCAACCGCGAGCGATCGTCGCCATTGTTCACGGCTATGCCGAGCACAGCGGCCGCTATGCGCAGACCGCCGCCGACCTGGGGGCGCGGGGCTACGGCGTTGAAGCGATAGACCTCCGGGGCCATGGCCGTTCCTCGGGGGAGCGGGTGCATGTCGATACTTATGACGAGTATCTCGACGACGTCGATGCGTTCCTGGGGCGGGTCCGCGCGGTCCACCCGGGGAGGAAGCTGTTCTTGCTGGGGCACAGCATGGGAGGGGGCGTGGTGACGTCGTACGTGATCGACCGCAAACCTCCGCTCGACGGGGTCATCCTCAGCGGCGCGGCGATGCTCGCGCGGCGGGAAGAGCCGCCGGCCGGCGCCAACCCACCGCCACCAAGGACGGGTCCGCTGCCGGCGGAGACGATCTCGCGGGACCCGGCGGTGGTGGCCGCCTACGAGAACGACCCCCTGGTCTACCGCGGGGCGCCACCCGCGCGGACCGGGGCGGCGTGGGCCGCTGCCTATCAGCGCGTGCAGGAGGGTATGGCCGGCATCGCGTACCCGTTGCTCATCCTGCACGGGACGGATGACAAGCTCGTGCCGTACCGAGGCAGCGTGCAACTGCACGAGACCGCCTGCTCGACGGACAAGACGCTCCGGCTGTACGAAGGGCTGTATCACGAGGTGCTGAACGAGCCGGAGCGCGACCAGGTGGTCGCCGACATCCTCGAATGGCTGGACGCACGGAGCTGAGGAGCCAATGAAGACATCGTTCTACGAAGCCGACGCCTTCACCGGGAGCAAGGGCGAACACTACTGCACGATCGATTCGGACTACCGCTGGGAGAAAGGCGACGAGGTCTGGATCGAGACCGGAGGCAAGCGGGTCAAGTTGCGCATCACCTGGGTGAACGTAACCGTGAAGGACGGCGTCGTGACGCGCGAGCTGCTGGGGCTCAAGCTGTAGGAGCGCCGGCTAGTCGTCGCCAGCTTCGTCGCCGGCCACCCCGAGCTGGGCCTTCTTCGCCGGGATCTCCTTGGCGACCTCGCGGAGGGTATCGAGCACCTTGTTGTTCACCGCGTCGCGGGCGGCCCTGATCGCGGAGAAGACCGCGCGGGCGTTGGAGCGGCCATGGCCGATGACCACGATGCCATCGACGCCGACGAGCTGGGCGCCGCCGTATTCGGCGTAGTCGAGGCGGCGCTTCACCTTGCGGAGCTCGGACATGAGGATGAGGCCGGCCGCCTTGTTCCAGGGGGTGAGCTCGACTGCCTTGCGAAGCTCGGTGAAGAGCATCTCGGCCATGCCCTCGGCGGTCTTGAGCACGACGTTGCCGGTGAACCCGTCCATCACGGCCACATCGCAGATGCCGCGCGTGAGGTCTTTGCCTTCGACGTTGCCGATGAAGTTGAGGCGGCTCGCGCGGAGCGCCTGGTTCACCTCGATGGTGAGCTGATTGCCCTTGCTGTCCTCCTCGCCGATGGAGAGGAGCCCGACTTTCGGGTTGCTTACGCCGAACATGCGCTCCATGTAGGCGGCGCCCATGTAGGCGAACTGCACCAGGTGGATGGGGCGGCAATCGGCATTGGCGCCGACGTCGAGGAGCATCGTGAGGCGGCCCTCACCCGTCGGGAAGATGGTCGCCAGTGCCGGGCGCCCGATTCCCTTGATCCGGCCCAGGGTGAGCAGGGCGGCGGCCATCGAGGCGCCGGTGTTGCCGGCGGTGACGAACGCATCGGCCTTGCCTTCCTTCACCATCCGCAGGCCGACGTTGATGGAGCTGTTTGGCTTGGCCTTCACCGCGTCGGTGGGGTGCTCATCCATCTCGATGACTTCCGGGGCCTCGACGATGCGGAGCCCCTTCACCTCGGCGGTGCCCTGCATCTCGTGGCGGATTGCCTCAGTGCGGCCGACCAGCGTGAGCTCGACACCCAGCCCGCCCACGGCCATGAGCGCTCCGGCCACGATTTCCCCGGGGGCGTTGTCGCCCCCCATCGCGTCGACCACGATTCGAGCCGTCATCCGTTCTTCCTCCGCGCGATGGCGATCATCCGCTCGCTGTCGTTCGTCAGCGGGCCAAGGTCATAGTCCCCGTACAGGTCGACGAGCGCCAGCCCGGCGATATCCAGCAGGCATTCGAGCTCGAAGCGATAGACGTAGCGCAGGCGGTGCTGGCTCACGCGGCGGCGCACGGAGCCATCCTCGCCGAGCGTCTCGTAGGTGATGCGAAGGTCGCGCGTTTGCGATGCGAGGTCGTCTTCGTGCATGTGCCAGCAATCGAAGCGGACGCCCGAGGCCGTTTCGCCCGTGAACGTCAGCATGGGCTGGCCGCTGGTCGACGGGTCGAGCCAGAGCGCCGGGCCGGGAACGTCGATGGCAAGCAGACCGTTGAAGGTCAGCAGGCGAGCGATCTTGCGGAGCGTCGCCAGCTGGGCCTCGCCGTCCTGGCAGTAGAGGAACACATCGAGCGGGAGCAGCACGAACCCGTAGTGGTCCGGTTCGAGGGCGAGGTCCGCGAATTCACCTTCGAGCAGGGTGACGTCGATCGCCTCTTCCTCGGCGCGGGCGCGGGCAAGCTGCAGCATCGCCGGCGAGGGGTCGATGCCGGTCACCACGTGTCCGTGGAGGGCGAGCTCGAGCGAAACTCTGCCGGTGCCGCAGCCGATTTCGAGCACGGGCCGGTCGGTCCGCCCGGCGAACGAGAGCCAGAGGCCGATGTCATCGGCGAAGGACGAATGGATGGCGTCGTAGAAGTCCGCATCGACGGCGTAAGGGTCCGGCACGGTGCGATTGTCAGTTGCCGGCGGGTGGTTGTCGATCCGGCCGGGTCCGGGCGCATTGTTGCAGTGGGCGCCAGCTGCCGAAGCTGAAGACATGAAGCAGCTGGCGTTCGGCCTGGCGATGGTGGTGGTGTATTTCGTGTTCCCCGGCTGCGTGGGGGGAGGCTAAGAGCGCTGGCGCTCTTCAGCCAGCAGGCGCGAGAGCACGAGGTAGTCCCGGTCGCTGTGGGTGACGTGCGCCGGGACCATCGACTCCGCGAGCGCGTTACAGGTCGACTTCGTTAGCGCGAGCGACATGGGGTCCTTTTCGAGCAGCCTGCGGGCGAGGTGGCGGGCGGAGGACATGAGCTCCGCATCGGGTACGCGATGGTTCAGGAAGCCCCAGCGCAGCGCATCCTCGCTGGAGAAGCGGTCGCAGGTCATCACGAGTTCCTTCGTCCGGGCCGGGCCGAGCTCGCGCATCAGCCGTGGGAGCGCGTTCCAGGTGAGCGGGATTTGGAGGTCGACCTCGGGGATTGAGAACCAGCTCGACTCGGCGGCGATACGGATGTCGAGGCAGGCCAGGAACACCACCGCGCCACCGATTGCGAGGCCGTTCACCGCCCCGATGGTGACCTGATCGAGCCCTTCCAGCGCGGCGCACGTGCGGTTCCCGGCACTCGAGCGGATGCGTTCGCGCAGGGGCGAGGGCTCGGCTGGTGCGGCCACCAGGGGCGAGCGGCCGGCGCCAGGAGTGCTGCCGCCAAGGTCCGCGCCTGCGGAGAACGCCCGGCCCGCGCCGGTGAGGATGACCACGCGGGCTTCCGCGTCGTCCGCGAGCTCGCGGCAGGCCTGCTGGAGCTCCGCGTGCATGCGGAAATTGATGGCGTTCAGCTTCTCCGGACGGTTGAGGGTGATGGTCACCAGGCCCGGGAGCTCGCTATCGCGTTCGACGGTGATGGTTTCCACGATGGCCTCCGGGCAGGTCAGAACGGCCGCACGTCGCGTGCATAGTCACGGCCGCCGCGGACGGTCACGCGCATGATGGCGCCCGCGCGCGAGTCGTCCTCGATGAGCTCGACGACGCCGGCGGCGACTTCCGCGGGCTGGAGGATGCCGCCCACCATGCGCGCCACCTCCTCGACGCGCTCGTCGCCTTCGCGGCGGACGAGGGGCGTATCGGTGAAGGTCGGGCAGATGGCGTTGACGCGAATGCCGTCTTCCTGGGCAAGGTGGGCGAGCGAGCGCGTGAAATTGACGACCCCCGCCTTCGTCGCTGCGTAGACGGGAGCGTTCGGCATGGGGAGGAGGCCTCCCATGGAGGCCGTGTTGATGATGACCCCGCCGCGGCCCGCGCGGCGCAGCTCGCGGACGGCGATGCGGGTGGCATCGATGACAGCGGTGAGGTTGATATCGACCACCCGGGTCCAGGCGCCGGCCTCGTCGTTGAAGAGGTCTTCTCCCGCGATCCCGGCATTGTTGCAGGCGATGTCGAACGCGCCGAAATGGTCCGCGGCCGCCGCAAAGGCTCCCGCGAGGTCCTCCGTGCGGGTGACATCGCACCTGCGGAAGACAGCGATCCCGCCCCCGGCGCCGGCGAGGTCGACCGTCTCGCGTCCGCCTGCTTCGTCGATATCGGCGACGAGGACGCGCGCGCCGCGGCGCACCAGTTCGAGCACGATGGCCCGGCCGATGCCGGACCCGCCTCCAGTCACGACGGCGGACTTTCCTGCGATTTCCATCTGGCCTCCGGTGCTGCCGCGCCGTTACCCGGAAGCGCGGCCGCGCCTACGATACCAGAGGGCCGCGGAATCGAGCCGGGGCACGACCTCAGAGGATGCCTTTCATGCCGGTTTTCGCCGTCGGGGACAAGGTCCCCCGGATTCACCCGAGCGCGTTCATCGCGCCAACCGCGACGATTGTGGGCGATGTGACGATCCACGAGGGCGCCTCGGTGTGGTACGGCGCCGTGGTGCGGGGCGACACTTCCTACGCGGTCATCCATCGCGGCGCGAACGTTCAAGACGGGGCGGTCGTCCACGGCCGGGCCGGGCTGCCCGCGATCATCGAAGAGGAAGCATCGGTCGCCCACAACTGCGTGGTACATGGGGCGGTCATCGGTTCGCGGGCGCTCATCGGGAACGGGGCGCTGGTGCTCGATGGCGCGAAAGTGGGGGCGGGATCGCTCATCGCGGCGGGCTCGGTCGTGCTGCCCGATACCGAGATCCCGCCGGGCGTGCTGGCGGCGGGGACACCAGCGGCCGTCAAGCGGCCGATCGCGGGCAGCGCCTCGGAAGAGTGGGTGACGGGAAACCCTGGCCGGTACGCGGCGCTCGCAGCGCTCCACCGGGACGGCCTGCGCGAGCTGGCCCCGGAGGATATCGACGCGCCCTGAGGCGTGGGTGGCTACGCGCCGCGGACTGCCAGCAGAGCGCCGACGATGGCGATCACCAGCAGGCCGATGACCGCGAACCGGATCGTGGAGACCTGGCCAGGCGTGAGGCCATCGACCGGCTCGGCGTCGATGACGTTGGACGCCTCTCCGGTGGCGCGCAGGCAATCCCGCGCGAGGCTCGCGTTCGATGCCGGCACATACACCGCCCAGGCGCCTTTGAAGGCGAAGGGCATCGCGCGTTCCTGGAACGAGTGCCCCCGCACGGTGGAGCGGATGCCCTCGGCCTCGAGCCGGCCGGCCACAATTTCCGCGGCTGCCTCGCTGGTCCCCTGCCACACCTGCTCCCAGCTGGTGGAAGCATCCTCCCGCTCCACGTCAACGCTCCCCGGCAGGCACCGGCACATCGAGGTTGTGCTTTCGCAGCTCGGCCATGACCTTCGCTCCGACGGCCTCATCGGGTTCGACCACCGGCAGGCGCGGTGCGCCGATGGCGAACCCGAGCTGGCGGAGGACGTAGCGGATCGTGCTGGGGCTCCCGTTGAGGAAGCACGCATCGGTGACGCGGCAGAGGCGGCGGTGGATCGCAGCCGCCTCGGGCAGGCGGCCGGCGAGGATGTGCTCGAGCATCTGCCGCTGCTGGCGGGCGACGATGTGCGAGGTCACGCTGATGGCGCCCCACGCGCCCATGCACCAGAGGTGGAAGTTATCGTTGTCGTTGCCGCTCCAGATCTTGAAGTCCGGGGCGGCCTCCATGATGGCGGCGGAGTGGGCCAGGTCCCCGTTCGCTTCCTTGTCGCCCACGATGTTGGGGATCTCGGCGCAACGGAGGACGGTCTCGACCGTCATGTTCACGCCGGTCCGGCCGGGCACGTTGTAGACGATCACCGGGAGACTGGTGCTTTCGGCAATGGCGCGGAAGTGCTGGTAGATGCCCTCCTGGGGCGG
>JBBIVC010000035.1:0-13863 GCA_037439905.1 Thermoflexus sp. | reverse complement strand
TGCGCGCGGCGATCCTCGGGATAGTCCAGGGCCTCGCTGAGTTCCTGCCCATCTCGTCCTCCGGGCACCTGATCCTTGTCCCTGCCCTCTTCAACTGGGAGGACCAGGGGCTTGCGTTCGATGTCGGGTTGCACTGCGGCACCCTTCTCGTCCTGCTTGCGTACTTCTGGCGGGACTGGGCGCGCATGATTACCGGCGGCCTGCGCGATCTCCTCAAGCACCGGCTGAGGTTCGCCGATCACTCGGGCGAAAGCCGCCTCCTGTGGCTGATTGCGTTCGGTTCAATTCCCGCGGGAGTGGTCGGCCTTCTCTTCAACGATTGGATTGAGGAAAACGTGCGTCAGCCCTGGGTGGTCGCGATCACTCTTGCAGCGTTCGGAATCGTGATGCTCCTGGCCGACCGGCGCACGGCGAACCGCCGGACCATGGAGGGGATCGGCCTGGCTGACGCTGCATTCATCGGTCTTGCGCAGGCAGCCGCCCTTATTCCCGGGGTGTCGCGCTCCGGTGCAACCCTCTGCGCCGGGCTATTTCGGGATATCCGCCGGGACGATGCGGCCCGCTTCGCCTTCTTGCTCGGCACGCCGGCCTTCGTAGGCGCCGCTGCCCTGACGGCGCGCGACCTGACCGGACTTTCGGGCCGGGAAGGCGTCGAGCTCGCGATCGGCTTCGCCATGTCCGCGGCCGTCGGCTTTGCCGTGATTCACTTTCTCCTGCGGTACCTGCGGACACGCACGCTGCTCCCCTTTGTCCTGTACCGGTTCGCCGTCGCCGCCGTGACTCTCATCATCGGTGGAATCCGCATCGCATTCTGACCGCGCGCCGTGCGCTCGACGTATCATGCGCGCACATCCATCCGGAGGAACCTCGTGGTCCTTGAGAAACTGCGCCTCGATGGCCCGCCCCGCAGGGTCGTGATTGTGACCGGCGGCAGCCGTGGACTCGGCAAAGCGATGGCAATCTCGCTCGCTGAGGCGGGCGCCGACATTTGCATCGCGAGCCGCACGCCTTCGCAACTTGAGGCGGCAGCGGCCGAGATCAAGGCCGCCAGCGGCCGCGACCCCCTCGTCGTGCCGACGAACGTCCAGTCCCGCGCGGAATGCGATGCCCTCATCGAGAAGACCGTGAGCCACTTCGGGCGGCTCGACGTGATGCTGAACAACGCCGGGATCGGCGACGCGCGGGGCGCCGGCGCCCGCATCCAGGACCTGGAAGACGCCGACTGGCACGACACGATCGAGGTGAACCTGTACAGCACGTTCTACTGCTCGCGGGCAGCTGTCCGGCAGTTCCTGAAGCAGGACCAGGGCGGCGTGATCCTCAATGTGGCGAGTGGTACGGCGCTGCGGTCTTCACCACAGTCCATCGGCTACGCCGCGGCGAAGGCAGGCGTCATCTCGCTCACGAAGAGCCTTGCAGCGCAGGTTGTGGGGGAGAACATCCGGGTGAACTGCATCGTCCCGGGGTTCGTCTCGCAGCGTCCGCCGCGCGATGAACAGGAGGAGGCGATGCGCAAGCAGCGCGGCCGGTTCATCACCGTGCGCCGGCTCGGCGAGGCGTGGGAACTCGGTCCACTCGCGGTCTTCCTCTGTTCGGACGCTTCGAGCTACGTCACCGGGGAGGCTTTCGTCATCGATGGAGGCGGACTGGCCGGCGGCATCGCCCCCACCGGATGGGTCGTGAGCGAACCTGCGGAGGTGTCCCGTGGCTGAGTGGAATCGCAAGCCGGGGTACGACCTGGCGGGCAAGCGCGCGCTGGTGGTGGGATTTGGCAACCCGGCCGGGCGGGCCATCGCCCTGGCCCTGGCCGAAGCTGGCGCAGATGTCGCCGCCGCCTCGTCCACGCTCGACGGGGATGAGGTGATGGAGGCGAAGCGCGTCGCGAAGGACGTCGCCGGCATGGGCAGGAAGTCTCTCGCCCAGGGCTGGGATGTGACGCTTCCGACGAACGTGCAGGTCGGCCTCAAGCAGGTCATCAAGGAGCTCGGCCACCCGACGATCCTGGTCTACAACGCCGACGCACCACTCGCCAGGCCAATCGAAAAGGTCACGGACGCGGAGTTTGCCCGGGTGCAGGCGGTGAACCAGAGCGGCGCGTTCTACACGGCGCGGTCGTTTGTCCGGGAATTTCCGGAAGGCGAGGCTGGCCGGCTCATCTTCGTGAGCACCATCTTCGCGGAACGCGGAGTCGAGGGGTTGGCCGCCTACACCACGGCGAAGGCGGGCATGGAAGGGCTTTCGACTGCGCTCAGCCAGGAACTGGGCGGCCGGAACATGACTTCGAACTGCATCGCCACGGGGTGGATGGACTGGACGCCCGGCCGCGGGCCGGATGAGATTGGCGCGAACCTGCTGATGCGGTTTGTCCCCATGCGCCGGTTTGGGAAGGCCGACGAGCTGGCCGCGCTGGCGGTGCTCCTCGCGTCCGACGCGGGCGGGTATCTCAACGGCCAGGTGTTCCACATCGATGGCGGCGTGAGCCAGCATCTGTAGGATCGCCCGTGCCCTCGCAAAAGCCGCTGGCGGTCCGGATGCTCGAACAGCGCAAAATCCCGCACCGGGTATTCGAGTTCGATGACGCCATCCGCTCAGCCCGGGAGGTCGCGAGGGTGACGGGCATGCCGCCCGGCCAGGTGTTGAAGACGCTCGTCGTGGAACACGATCCGCCTCGCGGCAAGCCGATCCTCGTGATGGTGCCGGCGACACTGGAAATCGACCTCAAGGTCTTGGCCCGGTCCCTCGCCGTGAAAAAGCTTCGGATGGCGAGCCACCGCGACGCCGAAGCGCAAACCGGGCTGAGGGTCGGCGGCATCAGCGCCCTTGCGCTCCTCGGCAAGGGGTTCCCCGTCCTCATCGAGCAGTCGGTGATGGCATTCGACGACGTCCTCGTGAGCGCCGGGCAGCGCGGGTGGGACGTGCGCCTGCGCCTGGCCGACCTGCTGGAGCTGACGGCAGCCCGCCCGGTGGGGGCTGTCTGAGACGCCTGGCCGGTTACCGCAGCAGCTCCAGGTAGCGGCGCTTCATCCAGTCGCCCTTGTGCCGGTACTCGGCCGGGGTCGCGAGGGTGCCCTTGCGGCCCGACTCGCGGGCATAGGCGAGGTTGAGTGCGGCATGGTGATTTTCGCCGTGCCCCAGCCGTTTCGCGCGTTCACGAGCAGCCCGGTTGGTCCACGTGCGGCAGTACTCGATCGCCTCCTGCAGCTCTCCCGCAAGATCGACGACCTCGACCTGAGGAAGCGACGAGGTGGCGGGCGGCGCTGGCCTGGGAGGAGGCGGCGCGACGCCGAACATGGTGAGCTGCTGTCCCTCCACGAAGCGGCCTGTCTCATCGAGAAACGCGTCGCCCGCCTCCTCCACGTCAAGGATTTCGGCCGCTGCGCGCTCTTCTCCCGGCTCCGCCTCGAGGTCGTCCTCCACCCTCGGCTCCAGCGCGTCATCTGAGGGCGCCAGGCCGGGCCGCACGGCGACAGGTGGAGACTCGCGCTCCAGGTGCTCGATGATCGATGCCAGCCGCGGGTCGCGGCCGATGAAGACGTTCAGGATGTTCTGCGCGGCCGGCAGCGCGTGGTTGTACCTGAGCCCGCGGCCGAGCTGCTGGATCACGGGCTCCCGGCTGAATACCGCATCGAGCTTCAGCAGCACGCTCACGGTCGGGGCGTCGAAGCCTTCGCTCGCCTTTCTGACCTGGATGAGGACGTCATATCTACCCGCGTGAAAGTCAGCCATCCTCCGTTCGCTCTCGGCTGCGCTGATGTCATCCCCGCTGTGGACGACGACGCAACGCAGCGACGGGTGCCACCGGCCAAACACCCGGTGCAGGTGATTGGCGTGCTCGGTGGTTGCCGCGAACACCAGGCCCTGGTGTTGGCCCGGCGCCAGCTGGTTCTTGCGCTGCAGGGTGAGGGCGAACTCCCGTACCAGGGGCTGGACATAATCCTCGTTCCAGCGGAGCTGCTGCCGGACGCACCGCTGGTCGAAGTCGGGCAGCTCGGCCATCTGCGATGCGGTGAACTCGTACACCTCGCCTTCGGCGTTGCGCAATTCGACCGCGTAGTCCTTCATCTGCATGTTCAGTCGCTTCAGGATGCCGCCCTCCTTCCACGCCTGCCGCATGGTGACGTGGACGAGGGGGTCGATGACCTGGCCCTCCAGCTCGTCGTCGTAGACGTACCGCGCGCCCGCAAGCGGGTCGCGGTCGAGCCGGACCGGTGTGGCGGAGAGCAGCAGAGTGCTGCGGACGGGGAGCTGCGACAGTGCCTGCGCCCACTGGCCGCGTTCCCCCAGGTGGTGGGCCTCGTCACAAACGAGGTGGACGCGCCGCCCCTTGAAGAGCTTTGCGTAGCGCTGAGGCGCGGCCGCCACCTGCTGGTAGCTGGCGACGATGAAGTTCGCGGCGGTGGCGCCGATCCGGTCGAGCGACGCGTTCTCCGCGAGAATCTTCCGGATGGTCCGGCTGCTGCCGATCACCCCAAGCGCTTTTTCGACCCCGTTGTACACCTGGGTCCTGAGGACATCGGTGGGGGTGAGGTACAGGCAGGTATCGGCGCCCGCCACGCCTGCGGCGACCTCGAACGACCCGACGCCGATAACCGTCTTGCCATAACCAACCGGCACGACCACGAGCTCCGAGGTCGATCCCGAGCGGAGTGCTTCGGCGAATCGTTTCAGCGCCTCGGCCTGGCCGGGGCGCAGCCGGGGAGGGGCGGCGTGGTGGACGCTCACGACGTAATCACGGAATCCGGATGGGGAGTGGTTTCAGCCTAGGGCGGGGCGGCTCCCGGTGTCACCACCCGGAGCCGCGACAAGTCGTCATGCGAGGCACGGAATCAGTCGCTGGAAGCCAGCGGAACGAACGCGCGGTACTGGAACACCGGTTTCACTCCGCCAGTCCCGCTCGGGCTGGCTGAGGCCGAGGCTTCTTTCTGGAGGTACTGGGCAGCCATCCACCCGGCCCCGGAGGGCGCTTGAACCTCGACCCATGTGAGGCCGGCAGCGGTGACTGGTCCGCCGATCACCGTGACGCTCGTACCGTGTGCAACGCAGGAGATGACGTTACCGACCGGCTCGGCCCGCAGGTTGAGGCACTCGCCGGGCGTGTTGACGCGGGCGCGGTCGCCTGGCGCCAGGCTCGCGCTGGCTTCGGGCCGGGGCGAGCGCGCGGCCGCCGGTGCGGTTGGCCCGGGGGTGATGCGGTAGATGTGGAAGTTGAGGCCCCGGGCGCGCGAAAGCGCCACCGGATCGTATCCGGGCCGCAGGCGGACAATACCGTCCCACAGCTGGTTCGAATCGATGACGTCGAACGTCCCGTCGCCATTGGCTTCGAGGATGATGGCCGTGTGCAGGCCGGGGTAGTCAGCGTCCGGGCCCGTCCAGCTGTCGCTGGCGATCTGGATGATGTCGCCTGGCCCGGCTTCGGCGAGGCTGACTTCGATGGCGCCAGCTTCGAGGTAGCCATCGCGGTAGTCGAAACCCACCGATTTTCCGGTGGCCTCGAAAACGACCTTTTTCATCCATTGCCAGCACTCGCCCTGCCAGGTCCCGAGGTCCTGCATGGCGCGTTCGGCAATTGCGTTCGGTGTGGCGGCTGCAGTGGCACGTGTAACGAAGACCACCGCGGCAAGCGTGGCGACAACGGCGACCAGGATGGTTGCCAGGGTCGGCCGGTGCGGGGACAACGGCATCAGAACACCTGCTCCAGTCTCCTGAGGGCTTGAAGCACCCTAACCGACGATTTGGACAAGCACAACCGGGATTTACCTCGACCGGTTCGCCTGGTTCGTCTGCTCTTCTGCCTGTTCTATCGGCGCGCTGCACCTCGGCGACAGCCCTGGCGGCCGCGATTCATCGGGAGCGGCTCGCGCCGTATGATCGGCGCCCATGGCTGTGCCCGGTCCGTTGGCGGGTCTCCGCGTGGTGGAGTGTGCAGGCTGGATGGGGGTGCTGGCCGGCCGGCTGCTCGCCGATGCCGGAGCCGAGGTGGTGCGCGTCGTGCCGCCATCCGGTGACCCGCTTGCCTCCGAGCCGCCATTCTTCGGGCACGGCGGACCTTCGGTCCAGGAGGCGTGGTACAACGCCGGCAAATCGACGCTGGTGCTCGATCTCCGTTCGCCGGACGGCCGGACCGCCTTCCTCCGGCTCGTCGGTGCGGCCGACATCCTGGTCGAGGACTGGCCGCCCGCGGAAGCGCCTCTTGGCCCCGCGGAACTTGAGCAGGCAAACCCGGGGCTGGCGCGGGTGAGCGTGACGCCGATGGGCCTCGATGGGCCGCTGGCTGGCTGGCGGGTGAACGACCTGGTGGCCAACGCGATGTGCGGTTCGGCCTCGGTGACCGGTAATGCTTCCACCCCGCCGCTGACGGGGTACGGCAACCAGGCCTACCACACGGTTGGGCTCTACGCCGCTGTCTGCGCGCTGGCGGCCCACCGCGCCGCGCGCGCAACCGGCCGGTTCCAGCACGTCGACCTCTCGGCGCACGAGGCGATGGTGAGCTGCACCGAGCAGGTGTTGATGGAGTGGTTCTTCCCGGATGGCGTGTGGAAGACCAGCATCGCCCCCCGCCAGGGCAGCCTGCACTGGAGCGGCGCCTACGAGGTCTACACGGCCGCGGATGGCCACGGCGTGATGGTGACCGCCTCGCTGAAGCTGGCCGAGGTCCTGGTTCCATGGCTCATCGAAGAGGGCGCGGCCCAGGAGCTCGCCGATCGCGAAAAGTACCCAAATGTGGTGGCGATGGTCCGCAACCTCCCCTACGTGATGAAGGTATTGCGCGAATGGGTCGCCGGGCGCAACGGCGAGGAGCTGTTCTTCGAAGCGCAACGCCGCCACCAGCCGTTCGGTGTGGTCTGGAACATCGAGGAGGCGC
Organism: Thermoflexus sp.; assembly: GCA_037439905.1. Classification (GTDB taxonomy): domain Bacteria; phylum Chloroflexota; class Dehalococcoidia; order Tepidiformales; family Tepidiformaceae; genus Amarobacter. The sequence goes on along the minus strand of JBBIVC010000035.1, from coordinate 7,001 downwards.
TGACCAAGAGCCCCCAGATCCCGGCACGGGGCTTTCTTCGCGAGCAGGAGGTGCCGGGTTTCGGTCGGGTGCCCTTTCCTGGGCGTCTGTTCCGCACGTCGGCCGATGGTCCGCATCCCGCGCCCGGCCGCCGGGTAGCCCGGGTCGATTGGGAGCCTCGCGTGCCCGGGGCGCCGGGTGGGGACATTCCGCCGTCCCGGCCGCTCGAAGGTGTGCGCATCATGGACTTCACCCACGTGCTGGCCGGCCCGTTCGGCACGCGCGTGCTCGCCGACCTGGGCGCCGATGTCATCAAGGTGGGAACGGCGGCACGGGGCGGCGGGGCGAACACCCCGGACCACCCGTACTACGTGTGCTGGAACCGCAACAAGCGCAGCGTGACCATCAACATGGCCCACGAGGATGGCCGCAGGGTCGCCCGGCTGCTTGCCGCGAAGTCCGACATCATCATCGAGAACTTCAGCGCGGGGGTCCTCAGACGGTGGGGGTTGGACCGGGACTCCCTTGCCGCGACTCACCCGGGTGTCAGCGTCATCTCGATGGGTGGCATGGGGCAAGACGGCCCATGGAAGGACTTCGTCACCTACGCCCCGACCATTCACGCGCTCACCGGGTTGACGTATCTGACGAACCCGCCCGGCGAGCACACGCTGGGCTACGGGTTCTCACTCACAGACCACCTGAGCGGGCTGGCTGCGGCCCTCGCGGCACTTGAGGCGCTCGAACATCGCGAGCGAACGGGGAGCGGGCTCAGTGTCGACCTCTCCCAGTACGAGCTCGGGCTCGGCATCATGGCGCCGGCTCTCCTGGATTACCTTGCCAACGGGATAAACCCGGAACCCGTGGGCAACCGGCACCCGTTCGGCGCCTGGGCGCCGCATGGCATCTATCGCTGTTCTGGGGATGACCGGTGGGTCGCCATCGCGGTCCGGGGTGATGCCCAATGGGCTGCGCTCTCGGAGATCATCGGCCGGCCCGCGCTTCGCACCGACCCGCGCTTCGTCACACACGAGGCCCGGCTGGCAAACGCTGATGCGCTCGACGCGATCATCGAGGCATGGACCGCGGGCATGGACCGCTACGAAGTCGCGCGGCGCTGCCAGGCTGCCGGTATCGCGGCGGGGCCCGTCCAGGATGCCGCGGACCTCACCGGCGGCGACGAGCAGCTGGCGGCGCGCGGGTTTTTCGGCACTACCACCGCCGAGGGCCGCGGCGAATACGGGATCGACCGCTTTCCTGCGCGGTTCAATGGCGTCCGGCCACCGGAGTACCGGGGCGTACGCCAGCTTGGGGCCGACACGTTCGACGTGGTCACCGAACTGCTTGGGCTATCCGATGCCGAAGTGGCAGAGCTGCTGGCGAGCGGCGCCTTGAGCTGAGAGCCGGCCCCTCCGCGCCAGGGTTTCGTTCGTTTCCGTGACAATAATTGCGCCGCCGCGCTGTGTACGGGGTTTTCCCGGATCCACCCGGATCTTCCTGGTGCAAGACTTGAACGAATGAGTGGTACACTCCCACCAAAGTCACTCGCAGGTTGATGAACCTTCCATTGGCAATCTCGCGTCCCGGCCGTGCAGCGCGTCCAGCACCTGGCCCGATCTCGTGGGCCGTTACCCGGTTGAGGATGCGCAGATAGTGGCGTCCGTGGAACCCACCTCTCACGCCGAAACCCCCGGCTTCCGCCCCGATAGCTCCCCGGCCTTCCTGGATGCGGTGCTCGACCTCGCCTCGGACGCGGTGATCACCGTGAACGCGGGGGGCCAGATCATCCACACCAACCGGGCGCTCAACGATATGTTCGGCTACCGCCCGGGAGAGCTCATCGGGAGGCCGCTCGATGTCCTCATCCCGGTCCGGTCGAGATCCTTGCACCGGAGTTTCGTCGAGAGGTTCATGGCCTCCGGTGCTGCCGAAACCCGCATGCAGGCGAGGCCCGAGATCGTCGGGCTTCGCAGCGACGGTACGCTTTTCCCGGCTGAGGCGTCGATCGCACGGATCGAGAGCGGCGGGAACACGGTGTTCACGGCCGTAATCCGGGACCTCTCCGCGCTGAGGGAGGCGGAACAGGCCCGGGACCGCCAGGAGACCCTTTTCCGGTACGTGCTCGATGGGTCTCCGGACCTGATTTCCTTGCTCGATGCCTCGGGGCGCATCCTCAACGCGAACAGTGCGCACGAAGCCGTCCTCGGCTCCCCCCTCGCGGAGATCGTGGGAACGCCGGCGCTCAGCTTTGTCCACCCCGACGACCGGCAGTTTGCTGCCCAGTGGTTCCTTGACCGGTCGTCAGGCAGCTTCGATCACCACCAGGTGCTCCGAGTCGTCTCGGCGGGCGGGACTATCCGCTGGTTCGAGGTGCACGTGACCCCCCTCCCGGCGGCTGTCGCTGGAGAGCGGGCGGTACTCCTCGTCTCCCACGATGTCTCCGACAGGGTACAGGCCGAAGCGTACCTCCTCGAACGCGAGGAGCTATTCCGGGCGACCTTCGAGCAGGCAGCCGTCGGGATGGCCCACGTGGCGCTCGATGGCTCGTGGATGCGCGTGAACTCCCGGCTTTGCGAGATCACCGGTTACTCCCGCGCCGAGATCCTCCAGATGGGCTTTGGCGGCCTTACCCATCCCGATGACCTCGAAGCAGAGACCCGGGCGCTGGCTGAGTTCGTGTCGGGCGGTCGCGAGACCTACCATGCCGAAAAGCGGTACCTGCGCAAGGATGGGACCGTCGTCTGGGTGCAAATCACGGTGTCGCTGCGGCGGTCGGAGGGCGGCCAACCGCTCCATTTCGTGCTCGTGGTCCAGGACATCAGCGATCGCAAGGCCACCGAAGCCGCCGCCGCTGAGGCCCGGGCCGCGATGGAGCGGTCGCTGGCGCTCCTCCAGGCGACGCTGGATGGATTGTCGGCACACGTTGCCGTGGTCGATGCGGACGGCGTGATTGTGCAGGTCAACCGCGCCTGGCGGGAATTCACCCGCGAGGCGCCGCCACCCTGGGCAACGGCCGGCATCGGCGACAGCTACCTGGACTTGTGCGATGGCCCGGTCAGGGCCGCGGTCGGTGAAGTCCTCGCCGGTTCGCGGACGGACCTCCGAACCGAAGTCCCACTCCGGGATGCCGTTGGCCAACGCTGGTTCGTGCTCAGTGCCGCCCTGGTGGGTGGACTCGACCGGCCCTTGTACGTGATTGCGCAGGAGGAGGTCACCGAGCTCAAGCACGCCCACGACGAACTGAGACGATCGGCCGCGGCGCTCGCCGTCTCGCTCAGCGCGATCGCGATCACCGATGTCGAAGGCCGGCTTACGTACGTCAACCGGGCCTTTGCCCGCATGTGGGAGCTCGGCGCCGAGCAGTCCGCGGTGGGACGGCCCGTCGAGGACTTCTGGGCCGAGCCCGACCGCATCCGGGATGTCGTTCGCTCGCTGGGCGCCGACGATCGCGCATGGTTCGGGGAGCTGCGGGCGGTCCGCCGCGGAGGGGAACCGTTCGTGGTCCAGGTTTCGGCAAGCCAGGTTACCGATGACGCCGGCGAACCCACGGGGGTCATGCTCTCCTGCATCGACGTCTCGGACCGGACACTGGCCGAAGACGAGCTCCGGCGAAGCCAGGAGAGCCTGAGCCGTGCGCAAGAAGTCGCCGGCATCGGCAACTGGGACTGGGACATTCAGACGAACGAGCTCTGGTGGTCCGACCAGATTTACCGCATCTTCGGCCTCGAGCCACAGGAGTTCGAGGCCACCTACCCGGCGTTCCTGGAGCGGGTGCACCCGGACGACCGGCCACTGGTCGAGCAGGCCGTCGCTCGTGCCCTCGCCGGCGAACGCTACTCGATCGACCATCGCCTGGTGCGGGCCGATGACGGCTCCACCCGCATCGTGCACGAGCTGGGAGAAGTGGTCTTCTCGGACGACGGCCGCCCACTGCACATGATCGGCACCGTGCAGGACGTCACCGAAGCCCGCGCCATGCAGAGCCAGTTGCGGCAACAGCGCGACTTGCTCGCGGCCGTGGTTGGGGCCGCGCCGGTCATCATCTTCGCAACTGACCGGGAAGGGGTCTTCACCCTGGCCGATGGGCAGGCGCTGGCGAGCATCGGTGTGCGGCCCGGAGAGCTGGTGGGGAGGTCCGTGTTCGAGAGCACCGGCGAGCTGGCCGAGTTGGCCAACGCAGTACGACGCGCCCTGGCGGGGGAGGCCGTCTCGCTTCACGTTGGCACCGGAACATTGGCCTTCGACGCGTTCTGCGGGCCCCTGTCGGGGCCAGACGGCAGCGTCGAAGGGGTGGTGGGCGTTGCAGTCGATATCACCGAGCGTCAACGCCTCCGCGAACAACTGGACCAGGCCCAAAAGATGGAGGCCATCGGACGGCTGGCGGGAGGGATCGCACACGACTTCAACAACCTGCTCACCGTGATCCTGACGTACTCCTCGCTCGTCGCGGACGAACTGCCCGAGGGGTCGGCGGCGCGGCAAGACATCGAAGAAGTCACGAGGGCGGGGCAGCGCGCATCCCAGTTGACCCAGCAGTTGCTCGCCTTCGCGCGGAAGCAGGTGGTCCAGGTCCAGGACATCGACCTCAATCGGGCCCTCATCGAGGTGAACCGGATGCTGCGCCCCCTGGTTGGGAGCGATGTCCGCTTCGAGGTACTGCTGGATGAGGCCGCGGGCCATATCACCATGGACCCCGTCCAGTTCGAGCAGGTGGTCCTGAACCTCGTGCTGAACGCCCGCGACGCCGTCGCCACGGGCGGATCCATCACCTTGCGCTCCCTGTCGGTGGACCTGTCGGCGCCCGCGGCCGCGCTCGCACGAGGCGTGGCGCCGGGAAGGTACAGCGGCATCGAGGTCTCCGATACCGGCGTCGGCATGGACGAGAAGACGCTTCAGCGAATCTTCGAGCCTTTCTTCACGACGAAGGGCGTCGGGAAGGGCACAGGACTCGGACTGGCAACGTGTTACGGCATCGCTCAGCAGGCCTCGGGAGCTATCTGGGCGCAGAGCGTCCCTGGTGAGGGAACCACCTTCACGTTCATCGTCCCCGCTGCTTCCCAAACCGGCACCGAGGTTGACGTGGGCGACCACATCCCAAACACACACATGCGTGGTTTCGCGCTCCTGGTCGAAGACGAGCCCCAGCTCCTGGCGATGGCCCGGCGCGTGCTCGAATCCACCGGACTGCACGTCATCAGCGCAAGCGACGGGCTTGAAGCGCTGAGGGCCGTGGAGGAAGACGTGGAGGCCATCGACATCCTGATCACGGATGTCGTGATGCCCCACATGAGCGGTGTTGAACTCGCTCGTGAGCTCACCGCCCGCAAGCCCGGGCTCAAGGTGCTCTACGTTTCCGGGTACGCGAAGGAGCTGCCCTTGCCCGGCGCGCAGACCGGGCCGGCGGTCAGTTTCATCGCCAAGCCGTTCACCCGGGAACAGTTGCTCGACGCCGTACGCCGTCTGCTCTTCGTTGAACCCCCGACTGCCTGACCAGGTGCGCATCTGCCTTGGACAGCGCGCCGCGCGTGGTATTCAATCCGCGCATGACTGACGACCCCGGCCTCTTCGCAACCATCTACACCACTCGCGCCTTGCGGCGCTTCAAGCCCGACCCGGTGCCCGACGATGTGCTGTTCCAGCTGTTCGACGCGGCCATCCGCGCTTCATCGGGCCAGAATGCCCAGGACTGGCGATGGATCATCATTCGCGATGCCGCAATCAAGCGGCAGCTCAAGGAGTGGGCGCTGGAGGGGTGGGAGCGGTACTCCGCCCGCTACGGCTCCGTCGAAGACATCGCCGCCCTGCCCCGGAATCAGCGCCTCTCCCTCCTGAGTGTCCGCGACCTCGCGCACAGCCTCGATTCCGTGCCGGTGGTCGTCGCCGTGCTTGGCATGCGCGGCCGCCACTCGACGCCGGGGGGAAGCACGTTCCCGGCGGTGCAGAACTTCCAGCTTGCTGCCCGGGCACTGGGCCTCGGGAGTTCGATATTCAACCTGCCGATGCGCGAAGCGCTGTACACGATGCTGGGCATCCCGGAGAACAACCAGCTGTACTGCCTGATCCCGCTCGGCTACCCGACCGACCGCCAGGGGCCCGTGAACCGCAAGCCTGTGAAAAGCGTCGTGTTCGAGGAGACGTTTGGCAGGCCATGGCCCTTCGCCCAGCATCAGCCCGAATGGGGCTGGGAGGATCGCTGGGTGGTCCGGGGCGAAGTCAGCGGAGCCTCGATCCCGGCCGAGTCCTGATCACTGCTCCATAGAGCGTCTTCCGGACAGGGAGCGATCCGGCGGGCGGATGGGCCGGGGACCCCGCGCTCGCTCCCGGGCTGGCGGTCGCCGAAAGGGGCGGCGTCCCCTTGCGGCGGTACGGCTCAACGTCCTGCAGCGTGCCGCAGGCCCAGCAGCGGATGGCGAAGGGCGGGGCGCCAAGCTGGCCCAGTTCGGCCGTGTTCCAGTTTCCCCGCACGATCCGCAGGGCGCGTGCCACCGGGCGGTGGTCTGCCGGGCGGGCGCCCTCCAGCTCCCAACGCTTGAGCTCCGCGGACCAGGTCCAATCGAAGGGGAACATCACGCCGAGGCGGTACCGGCGGAGGTGTGGCGCCGGGAGGTCCACCAGGTTGGGTGCGCTCGCCTGGGATTCGGCGACGTTCGTCGCCATGTTGTAGTTGATGTCGATCCAGGCAACGTCGGCCAGGACGGTCTCGCAACCGGGCGCGCCGCATGCCAGCGACCAACCGTCGGGCGTCAGCCGCGACGTGATGGCCGTGTCTTCGGGTTGAGGAAGTCGCTCTTCTGCCATCATCTAATGGATTCGGAGCGTTCCAGGGAAAAGCGCGGGGGCAGTTGCGGGGCAGCGTGGAAAGCGACCCGTGTCCAACCGGTGACGCTGAGTAGCCCGTTCGTTTCGCCGCGGCGCGCAGCCGCCATGCCCGCGAGGGCGACGGGGACGGCCGGAGGACGAGTACCGGCGTTCCCTGTGCGAGCTGCTGGACTGGAACGTAAAGGAGAAGCAGGCGCAGGTCG